>JBGPWD010000089.1:0-3798 GCA_041492015.1 Nitrosopumilaceae archaeon | reverse complement strand
TTAAAGGAAAGAAAGCGCAACATCTTGCTTTTGGGAAGTTCCTTTATTCATTCACATCGAGTTTGAGTTTGCTCTCGCATAAATTGAAGCAAATAGTAAGCTCCACCAGCTCCTTTACCTGAAATTCCAGACTCTTTCCAGCCAACAAAAGGTTGGGCTCCAACCATTGCGCCAGTAGTTGCACTTGCATCTCTGTTAGCATAGGTTACACCTGCTTCAATTTTTTCAAAAAAGGCTTCAATTTCCTTCTGGTCTTTGCTAAATATTCCAGCAGTAAGACCATAATTGGTTTTATTTGCCATTTTTATTGCCTCATCAAAGCTATCAAATTGGCTTACACAAACAAATGGCAAAAACAATTCTTCTCTTACCAGCTCATGTTCTTGTGGAAGGTCAGCAACTATTGTGGGCTCTACAAAATATCCGTGTTGGTAATCTGATTCCTTTAAAACAGAACCACCAAACACAACCTTTCCATCTTTTTTTGCAATATCTGATGCTCTTTGGAATTTTTTTACAGCATCTTCATTGATAACCGGCCCTAAAAAAATATCTTTTTCCCAAGGATGTCCTATCTTGAGTGACTTTGCTTTTGATATTAATTTTTCCATGAACTGATTTGCAATATTTTTTTGCACATAAACTCTGGAACAAGCACTACATTTTTGTCCACCATAACCAAATGATGCCCGTAAAACTCCTTCTGCAGCTTTTTCAAGATCAGCAGATGCAGTAATTACCGTAGGATTTTTTCCTCCCATTTCGGAAATAAACGGTCTTGGTTTTTTTTCAACGAAAGATCGAAAACCAGACATCCCAACCTCTTTTGAGCCAGTAAAAGCAATTCCATCAACAAGTGGACTTTCAAGGATTGTTTTACCTACTACACTCCCTGCACCAGTCACAAAGTTTAGAGCTGCAGGAGTAAGCTTGTGATAGATTGTTTCTACAAATTTGAAGGCGGAAAGCGGAGTGTCACTTGATGGTTTAAGAATCGCAGTATTACCTGTAATGAGAGCTCCGGTAGTCATTCCAATTGCTATGGCAGATGGAAAATTAAATGGCGATATTATTCCCCAAAGACCATATGGTTTGAGCACACTTCGCGTCTTTTCATTTGTGCTTGCACTCTTTGTTTCCTTAGAAAAGCCTTGGTTTAATTCAAGTTGGTCTGTATAAAATCTAAGAAAATCTATCGCCTCATCTATATCGCCCATAGCCTCAAGGCGATTCTTACCGTTCTCATATGTCATTATGGCAGCAAGTTGGAATTTATCAAAAGAGAAGGCGCCAGCACATTCTCTAAAGATTTCAATTCTTTTTTGATAAGATGCTTGGCTCCATCTTGGAAAAGCATCCTTTGCAGATGCTATAGCATGAATTGTATCTTCTTTTGTAGCTGATGGAAAATTTGCAATAACAATTCTAGTATCAGCGGGGGATCTTACTTGGAATTGATTATCAGAATGAATTTCTTTTCCTCCTATTATCATAGGATAACTTTTGCCAAAGTCTTTTTTTACTAGATCAATTGCCTGATCAAATTTACTATGAAATTCATCAGTAGAGTTGTTTAATACTGCTTTTGCCCATGTTTTTTCATTTTCAAACACGATGATCCTAGGTGTCTGCCAAATAAATTAGTTAGCTGGTAATTTTATGAGTAGATCATAAATAAAAATAGCACCCAAGTGGTAAATGTCATCCAGATGGGTAAAACATGTAAACGCTGTAAAACTGAATATGAAGATAATGGATATCCTGTCTGCGATTACTGCTTAGAAATGCTAGACAATTATGAATAAAATCTAGTAAAGAAATGGATCAGGTATTAGCTTGTACACTGATCTGTTTTAAACACTAAACATTTTATGCACGTATACAAAGTGTGCTTATGCTTAATACTGTCTATATTGATGCGTTAAAAAAACGAGAGGAGACACTTTCTATTTTAAAAGGAGAAAAGTTCGAGCAGATAATAGAAGAAGCCAAACATAATTGGATAGAATACATGCCAGAAAAACAAGATTCAGAAATTGCTGGAATTGACAGTAGTTACAACAGTACAAAATTCCAAGGTCTAGAACTTTGGGTAGTTACGGCAGTATCGATAAAATCAGACGGTGTGGTTATTTCAGAGTTCCACAATCATGGCCTTGGTACTCCATCGCCTGAACTTGAGACACAAGCCAGTAAAATGGAAATAGATGCCTGTAGCGCTTCTGTAGATAAGGCAGACGTGGTGACATTAGATGGTTCATTATATTCCCAGTTTCTAACTAGGCAATCTTCCCTTAGTTCTATGATTACAGCTGCTATTAAAAAGAGGAACAATGTGGTATTTGTTTCAAAAAATTCTTCGGCAAGAAAGCAATTTGAAAAATTTGGTTCTCTGGCTGGAGACATTTTCTATTATAATCACGCTATAAAAAAACCAGGATTTAGCAAAATTTTTGTAGACAAAGAACTCGGACCTGGAAAAGTTATTTCATCTGTCTATGCAAGGTTGAGCGATTCTACACCGCTAATAAAAATTGAATTATTAGGATCTGATCACGATGAATCAGAGATTAAATCACTTTTAGATAGATTATGTAAAAATAGTGTTTCAGGATATCCTTACGCCTTAAAGCTTGCACATAACAAATGCAAGATAACTCATACAGATCTTGTACGACTAGTTAGTCTATATGGCCTTGGAAATGAAATTGGATCAAAAAAGGTATTAGGATGACAATTGGAGTTGTAATAGGGGAATCAAAACCTACCGAAGTCACTGCTCAATCATCTAGACCACTTTCTGTAGGAGAATATGTTATCGTTGATTCTCAAAATGGGAAGCTGTTGGGATTAGTTGAAAGATCAATTGTCTCAAGTGATGCGCTTACAGATGTACGAAATTTTGATGAGGCAATAGAGAGCAAGGAGGTAGCTGAGCTAAATTCTCGTGATAAAAACTATAAAGTGAAAATAGGAATCCTTGGATTTTTAGACAAATTACAAAAAGGGCACTCGGTTTTACCTGCAGTTCCTCCATTACCAGGTGCTTCTATACTTGAAGCAACCGAAGATGACTTGGGAATAATTTTTGCGCCAAAGGAAAAAGAATGGATCAGAATAGGGTCACTGCTCAGAAATCCAGAAATTGAAGCAAAAGTAAACTTGAACAAAATTGTCTCAAGGCATATAGGAATACTTGCTATGACTGGCATGGGAAAAAGCAATCTAGTGTCACTAATTGCCAAGCAGATATCAACACTTCAAGGGACACTAGTGATTTTTGATTATCACAATGATTATGAAAATCTGAATTTGCCAAAAATCAACATAATGGCAGCCAAGATAAATCCAAGATTATTACAAGCAGACAAGCTTGCAGAGGTGATAGAACTTAGAGAAAATGCAGACAAGCAGCAAAGAGTACTGCGCGAATCCTTTACTGACTCTGTTAAAGAGGCAAAAGATTTCTGGGCAACACTAGAAGACAATGTTTCATCCTTTGGACACACAACAAAAGGATATGCAGATAGTGCAAGCAGGGTTCTTGACAAGATTGATGATGCAAAGCATAGGTTTTCTGATATTTTAGATCCAGATTGTGGAGATCCTGTTGATTTGATTAAAGAAGGGAGGGTTAACGTACTAAGTGTTGCTGAGCTAAGTGAAAGGCAAGCAAATGCAGGTTTAGCATATTATTTGCAGGAGTTATTAACAGATAGAAAAGATGCTTGTTGGGCAAAAAAAGGAAGAGAGTCTTCAAGAAAGAACAATAAATTTTCTGCTCCAATTTTTGTAATA
>JBGPWD010000068.1:0-4748 GCA_041492015.1 Nitrosopumilaceae archaeon | reverse complement strand
GATAAATCATATCTTGGCAGAGTTTGCGCTCCCTCAGGCGCCAGTGTTGGAAAGCATGAGGCAATAAGCTTTCCTAATAACAATCCAGAAAAAAGCCTAATTGCCCTTAATTCAAATTTAAAAAAATTCATAGGACTTGATTCGTCGGACTTGAAATCAATTCATGATATAATAAGGAAGATAGATCCCTCCGCTAACTATTCTGCGATAGGAGGATCAGTGGCTTTTGCCGTCACTATTGCTTCCGTAGATTCAGCAGCTAGAGCCCTTGGTATACCACTGTTCAAATTATTAACAAAAGATACTGACTTGAGATTTCCTTTTCCACTTGGAAATATTTTAGGTGGTGGTGCACATGCAGGTCCTGGAACTCCAGATATTCAAGAGATTTTGATCTGTGCCAAAGGATCAAAGACGGTAAGCGATGCAATAGAAGTAAACTTTGCAGTACATAAGGAGCTAAGAAAAATTCTTCAAAAAAACGATCCTGGATTTACTAATGGACGAGGTGATGAAGGAGGATGGGCCCCTAAACTAGACAATCACAAGGCACTAGAACTTTCTGCAAAGGCTTGCGAAAATTTAGGATTTACTTTAGGAAAAGAAATTGCGCTTGGTGTAGATTTTGCATCTTCTACTCAATGGAATGAAAAGAAAAAGAAATATGTCTACGATAGAGAAGGTTTTGAAAACACTCCTGAAGAACAAATAGAATTTGTTTCAGAAATAATAAAAAAATATAAACTTGTTTACGCTGAGGACGCAGTTCATGAAGAGGCCTTTGAAGAAATGGCAATTTTGACCTCAAAATTTCCTAAAGTTTTGATAACTGGTGATGACTTGGTTGTTACAAACACAGAAATCCTCAAAAAAGCTGCAAAATTAAAGGCATGTAATGCAGCGATCTTGAAGGTAAACCAAGCAGGAAGTCTTTACGATGCACTTGAATTTTCAAATGAAGCTCACAAAAACAAGATAAAGCTGATCACATCGCACAGATCTGGAGAATCTATAGATTCACACATAATACACATAGGAATTGCAACAAAATCAAAGATGTTAAAAGTTGGAGTGGTTGGTGGCGAAAGAGTTGCTAAGCTCAATGAATTGCTTCGTGTTACAGAGCATGATTTAATACATGGAATGGCAGAGATTTAAAAACACAACATGAGTAAGCAAGAAGAATTCGAACATATGGAAAAGTATGTTCTATCTACAGGTATAAGGGTAGGAACGCAGGTCAAGACAAAATTCATGATTCCGTTTATTACAAAGGCCACTAATGAAGGACTTTACATTATTGACAGTAAGAAAACTCTTGCAAGAATTCAAACTACTGCCAAATTCATAAACAGGGCAGAAATTTCCAAAGTAATAGTATGTTCTGGAAGAGAATATGCGACTACGCCCATAGAAAAATTCTGTGAAGTAACTGGTGCAACACCCATGCTTGGAAGATTCATGCCTGGAACTCTTACAAATCCACTTTTACCATATTACATAGAACCACAACTCATTTTAGTTTCTGACCCACAAACTGATGAACAAGCAATACTTGAAGCAACAAATGCAGGTATTCCAGTAATTGGCATTTCAAACACAGACAATGTTACATCCAAGATTGATCTTATTATTCCAGCAAATAATAGAGGAAGAAAATCTTTAGCTGCAATATACTGGCTTTTAGCAAGAGAGATACTTTTGCAAAAAGGCCAGCTTAAAGCAGGCGAATCACTGAAATATGAAATTGATGATTTTGAAACTAAGATAACAGAAGAAGAATTAGAAGAAGAGTCAGAAAAACTTACACCGCGATTCGGTAGATCACAGAGGCAATAAAGTAATGCAGGTAAGAACACCAGCTGTTGCTGGCATGTTCTATCCAAAAGAAAAAGAGGAATTAAAAACTGTTATACATGATTGTTTTTTACATCCTTTTGGTCCTAGAAAAATTCCTCCAACATCAAGTGATGAAAAAATTTTTGGAGTCATCTGTCCACATGCAGGTTACATGTATTCTGGACCCGTAGCAACAAATTCCTTTTACTCTATATCATCACAAAAACCTGAGCTTGTGATAATTACCGGTCCAAATCATTATGGACTCGGTTGTAACGTTGCAGTAATGAAGGAAGGCATATGGAAAACTCCTCTTGGGGAAGTAGAAATTGATACTGAATGCGCTATAGAGATAAACAAAATTTCTAAAGATATTGAGTTAGATTATTTTTCTCATACAAGAGATCACAGTTTAGAAGTTCAGATACCAATGCTCCAAGAAGTTTATTCTCATAAATTCAAAATACTTCCCATAATTTTGATACAACAAGACTACCAAACTGCTAAAAAGATCGGCTCTGCAATAGCAAAGATTGCAAAGATGCGAAAAACTATGATTATTGGTTCTTCAGACTTTACGCATTATGAGGAAAACAATTTTGCCCACAAACAGGACTCTGCCCTAATCGAACCAATCTTAAATTTAGATTTGGATGGATTTTACAGAATTTTACATGAAAAACAAGTTAGTGCATGCGGATATGGAGCGATCGCGTCTACCATGATGGCCTGTAAGGAGCTTGGAGCAAAAGAAGGAAGGCTGCTAAAGTATGCTACAAGTGGGGATGTAACAGGCGACAAGAGTTCCGTGGTAGGATATGCGTCGATTGTATTTTCATGAAATCTGTTGCTTCAGCGCCTGGAAAGGTCATTTTATTTGGCGAGCATTTTGTTGTGTACGGTATAAAGGCTATACTTTGTTCTATTGATAAGCGAATTACAGCCACATCGGAAATAATTGATGAAAAAAAGATCAAGATAAAATCCAATATTGGCAATGTGGAAATAAGCATGGATTCACTGTCAACGCCGGACAGATCCATGGATGTAATGAAACCATTTTTGTATATTGCAAAAAAAGCATTAGAAAAATCTGGAAAAAATGTTGGAATTGAGATAAAAATAGACTCTGAGATTCCTGCAGGCATTGGCCTTGGTTCTTCGTCTGCATGTTGTGTTGCAGTTGCGGCATCAGTTATGGGATTATTTGAAAAGACCCCAAAAGAGGAAATTTTGAAAATTGCAATAGAAGCGGAACGCACCATATTTGAAAATACCTCAGGTGCAGACTGTTCTGTTTGTACTTTTGGGGGGCTAATGGAATATAATATGAAAAATGGTTTTAAAAAAATCAGCTCAAAAGCTAATTTTGATCTTGTAATTGCAAATTCAAAACAGGCACATTTTACCAGTGAGATTGTTGAAAACGTAAGAAGATTCCGGGAAAATAATGAGGACTTATTTGCTTCATTTTGTGATCAAGAATCAATCCTAATTCAAAATGCTCTTGTGGCTCTAGAAAAAAATGATCTGAAATCACTTGGCTTACTAATGTCAAAGAATCAGGATTTGCTTGAGCGAATAAACATCTCTACTGAAAAGCTTGCATTTTTGATAAGAGAATCCAAAAAAACTTCATTTGGTGCAAAAATAACTGGTGCAGGCGGAGGCGGATGCATAATTGCACTTGTGGATAAATCTAATCTTGAAAAAACTCTATCTAATCTAAAAGATCATAGCGAGTGTTTTTCTGCTAAAATCGATTTTAATGGGCTTGCATATACCTAGGAACAAAATTGCAAAAAATACAATTTGTAAAGATTGTCAATATAGAAAGAGAGAAGGCATTCAAAGCAGGAATTGATTTTGAAAGTTTTCCATCAAAGCTACCGCAGTATTTCAAACTAATCAGAATACGTTCAATTCGTGAGTTTACTTCGGTAGTTGAGATTCATGGAAAAATAGCAGGCAAAGAATTTGCTGTCATGACTAAAAATGTGATAAACCCGCCTGAAATTCATGAAACTTTCGTTCTGTCTGGAGATGCAAGAGGCAGTCACATTACAAAAAGATATGAAGACGTGCCAGATGGTACCAGAATCACAATTGACATTGACTTGAAGTTAAGAGGCCTTCTTAGATTCGCCAGTATTTTTTCAGCAAATAAGATCAAAGAAATCATTAATGAATATTTTAACGATTTTGCAAGGGCGATAGAAACATGAACTTTTTTGGGCTTGTTTTGTTCATGGCTGTGCCTAGGAATGAAATGTTGGTTTTCTTTCAGATAGATACTTTTTAAACCGAGTGGATTGCTGAAAAAATATGATTTTGATAAAGCTTGGAGGTTCCATCATAACCAATAAGCAAAAGCCTCTAACTCCGAACCTTTCTGCCATAAACAAGATTGCCTCTCAATTAAAAAAAGTAAGAGAGCCGATAATCATAGTGCATGGTGGAGGATCATTTGGTCATTATTGGTCCGTAAGATATGACATGCATACAAAACCTGCAAAATACAGTAAGAAGGGTGTAGCAGTAGTAAAAAATTCCATGGTGGAGTTGAACAAGATAATATTGGATTTGTTTTTAAAAAATGGTCTAAATCCTTACTGCCTGCCTCCAACAGATTTTATGTTTGGCGATAAAACTGATGTTAAAAAAGTAAAAGAAATTCCAAGAATTGCCAAAGATGGACTTGTGCCGATATCATATGGCGATGTATTATGGCATGGTAAAAACAAGTTCTATATTTTATCTGGAGACAGAATTATGGGAATTTTGGCAAAGATTCTAAAACCAAGGTTGGCAATTTTTGTGTTAAATGTGGATGGAGTATATTCCGATATGAAAACAAAAAAGATCTTGTATGAGATAAAGGGTCAGAAGACAGCCATTTCAAAGGTAGG
>JBGPWD010000082.1:0-4091 GCA_041492015.1 Nitrosopumilaceae archaeon | reverse complement strand
CTAAGGGATATTGTTTTAAATAATGTTAAAAATAAAGTGAGCGTAATGCTTGATTCTAGCAGTACATATACCAAATATCTGAAAAAAGTACAATCAAAGACACTAGATCCATACGAGGCTGCGGAAAAAATTTCGAAACTTTTCAAGTGATTTTATGAAGCAAAAAAAATCTGAATCCTCAAAACAAGTAAAAACAGATTCTAGTATTCCAGTAAAGCGAGTTTATGATTCTAAAGTAAAACCAAGAAGCAAGAACGAACAACCAGGCAAATTTCCATACACTAGAGGCATTCACCAAGGAATGTATCGTGATAGATTGTGGACAATGAGGCAGTATACTGGATTTGGAAGTGCCGACCAGACAAATCAACGATTCAAGTATTTACTTGAACGAGGTCAGACCGGGCTTAGTATGGCATTTGATCTACCAACCCAAATTGGATACGATGCCGATGATCCACATGCAGAAGGAGAAGTTGGTAAAGTTGGCGTTTCTATAACCTCACTTAAAGACATGATGACCTGCTTTAGTGGGATACCACTTGACAAAGTAAGCACATCTATGACAATTAACGCAACAGCTTCGACTTTACTTTCACTGTATATTGCCACTGGGGAATCACAAGGTGTTACAAGTTCTGCATTGAGGGGAACAACTCAAAACGATATTCTCAAAGAATACATTGCAAGAAACACCTACATCTATCCTCCAAGGCCATCGATGAGATTAATTGGCGATATGATAGAATATTGTTCAAAAAAAGTCCAACAATGGTATCCGATCTCGATTTCAGGTTACCATATGAGAGAAGCAGGATGTAATGCAGTACAAGAAGTTGCTTTTACGATTGCAAACGGGATAGAATACATCGAGACTTGTATTGCGCGAGGATTAAAAATTGATGATTTTGCACCAAGATTATCATTCTTTTTTTGTTGTACAAACGAGTTTCTCGAAGAGGTTGCCAAATTCAGAGTTGCAAGAAGAATTTATGCAAAGATACTAAAAGAAAGATTCCATGCACGTGATCCAAAATCAATACATTTGAGATTTCATGTGCAAACAAGTGGTGAATCACTAACTGCACAACAACCCGATAATAACATTGTTCGTGTTGCGATACAATCTATGGCAGCAGTACTTGGAGGAGCACAATCGTTGCATACCAATTCAAAAGATGAGGCTCTTGCACTTCCTACTGAGGCTGCAGTTAAAATAGCACTACGAACTCAACAAATTGTTGCCCATGAAAGTGGAATTACAAAGACAGCGGATCCACTCGCTGGCTCTTATTATGTAGAACATCTTACTGACGAAATTGAGGATCAAGTAAACAAGTATTTGAAAAAAATTGATAGGATGGGAGGCTCTCTTGCTGGAATAGAAAGGGGATTCTTTCAATCAGAAATTAGACAAAACGCATACCGATTAAAGCAGGAAATTGATAAAGGAGAAAGAATCATTGTTGGTGTTAACAAATTTGCTGATGCAGTAGAAGCAAAACAAGACCTCCTAAGAATTGATAATAGCATTGAAGTAAAACAAACTAAGAGCCTTAAAGAATTAAGAAGCACTAGAGATAACAAAAAAGTCGAAGATCTTCTTTCAAAGATGAAAAGTGCGTCTGAAAAAGAGGAGAACTTGATGCCCTACATCATAAATGCTGTAAAAAGTTACGCATCTCTTGGCGAGATAAGCAATACCTTTAGAGAAGTCTTTGGAATCTATCAACCAAAGGAAACATTCTAAAATGAAAATAGATCATGTTGCAATTGCAGTAAATAACGTAGAGGAAGCAGTAAAAGAATACCAGCAGGCTTTTGGAATTAAAGAAGTAGAGTTTGAAACAGTTGAAACAGAAGGTGTTAGAGTCGCAATTTTACATCTACAAGATTCTAGAATTGAACTCATGGAACCAACTAGAGATGACAGTCCAATTAAGAAATTTCTCACAAGCAGAGGTGAGGGCTTGCATCACATTGCACTTGAAACAGATAGCATTGAAGGTGAAGTGACTAGAATGAAAGGCTGTGGCGTAAGATTTCTTGGGGAAATAAGGCAGGGTTCAAGAGGCACCAAAGTTGCTTTTATCCACCCAAAATCATTACATGGGGTCTTAGTTGAGCTGTGCTCTCATCCAAAATAACTGCCAATTAAAAAATCACTCCATCATTTTCAAAGTATCAGACGCAGTAATTATTCCAATTATTTTGCTGTGCTTTGATACCAAGATACATTTTGAAAATCTGATAAGAGTAACTAGGGTTTTCACAGGAACATTATAATCAACTATTGGCGGTCTTGATTCCATCACTTCAGAAAGTTTGATCTTTTTGCGCTGAGATTCATCACTGTCTAGCAAATGTTTTACAAGTCCATCCTCTGTTATCAGGCCCACTACCTCAGACCCGTCAAAAACAGGTATCTGACTAATTGAAAATTCTTGCATTTTTTTTATTGCATCATGTAAAGTATCAGTTGTTTTTAGTTTGGCAATGTCCTTGCTACAGATATCTCCTGCTTTCATTGAAGATTGACTTTCAAGTGACCATAGCACTTCGAATATTTTTCTTGCTGTAGAATAACTGGGCTGGCATCTTCCGGATTCTATCTGGTTAATCATAGATGTACTAACACCAGTAAGAGAAGCTAGTTTTTGCTGGGTTAGGCCAATCTTTAGTCTAGCTGGTTTTATTGAATCAAGCCTAGGAAACATACAATAATTATCTAGGATTTGATATTTCAGCTTTCTTTAATCCTTAATAGTTTCACTCACTCAATTTGGTCGTGTTAAGGGGCATTATTATTGCAGTAATTGTTGGTACTGCTGCAATGGGAGTGCTTTATCTTGGAGGTCCAATAATTTTATCAAAAACTGTCACTGATCCCTTGCAACATGCACTGGATCAAGTTCAAGCTGGTTTGACATATGATAAATTTGTAAACATGGTTGATTCGCAAAGAAACGCCATTATAGAGAAAATGCCCCAAAAAACAATAGACATCATGATGGATGAGGCAAAAAAGTTTCCAACTACAGTTTCTGAAAGCATGCAAGACATGATTTCCAAGATATCTTCAAACACACAAGCTGTAATATTTTCAAAACAAGGTGAATTTGTAGGACTAGGACATGAGGCAAAAGGCAAAGCTGAAATAATTTCTGTTGGGAAAATTGCTTTTTTGAGATTTGAAAATTTTGAGATAACAAACGGTCCTGACCTACATGTTTACATGACAAGTGATGGTGATGTTACATCAGGAATCGATTTGGGTAAGCTAAAAGGTAGCAAAGGTGATCAGAACTATGCCCTAAACGGTGTAGATATCAAAACATACCATGTAGTAGTAATCTACAGCCAGCCCTTTCATGTGTACTTTGCAGAAGCCAAATTGTCATAATTATTTATCTTTTCTTTTTTGATTTTTTTGTTTTTGATTTCTTTTCTGACTTGTCTAAAAGTGCAGCTTGTGCTGCTGCAAGAATTGCAATTGGAATTCTATGCGAAGAGGCACTAACATAGTTAAGACCTGCTTTGTGACAAAACTTGATCGAGTTTGGGTCTCCACCATGTTCACCACATATTCCAATCTCAAGGTTTGGTTTAACGCTTCTTCCCTTTGTTATGGCAATTTGCATTAGACTTCCTACTCCATTTACATCAAGGGATTGGAAAGGGTTTTCAACCAGAATTTCTTTTTCAAGGTATTCTGGAAGGAACTTGCCTTCAGCGTCTTCTCTGCTAAAGCTAAAAACTGCCTGTGACAAGTCATTTGTGCCAAAACTAAAGAATTCCGCAGTTTTTGCCATCTCATCTGCAGTAAGACATCCCCTTACAACTTCAAGCATTGTTCCAAAGTTTATCTTTAATTTTATTTTGTACCTTGATTCTACATTAGATTTTATCTGATCATAGATTTTCTTAATTTTTTCTAGTTCTGTAACGATTCCAACCTGTGGTACCATTATTTGTGCGTGTGCGTCTACTTTTTCTTTTACAAGCTCAGCAACTGCCTCACAAATTGCTCTGATTTGCATCTCATAAATTTCAGGAAATGTAATGCCTAGTCTAACACCACGATGTCCCAT
>JBGPWD010000092.1:0-3737 GCA_041492015.1 Nitrosopumilaceae archaeon | reverse complement strand
AATAATGTTCTGTAGGGGAATTTGTGTTAAATACAAAGCTTACAATACTTTTAGGGGTAGATACAATAAAGGACAAAAAAGGTGTAATCTTTGCAATATATTCATGAAATGGGATGGTTTGTCGTGTCCTTGCTGTAATTATAAACTTAGACAAAGACCGCGTAGTAAAAAGTACAAAGAAAAATTTTTTGAAACCATTATAGAACGATGATCACACATAAATCCAAAAAAGAATTTGGCATTTTTGACATTTACTAGATTGTCTTGGAGCAAATTTGTTTATGCAAGCGTTCCATTGCAATATCGCTCATTTTTCCTTTTATTAGGTCAAAGGCATCTATTTCCAAATCTCGTATGTCCCTCTTGCTTTTCTGCGGTTTGTCTTCCACATGTTATATTACAATCCGCCTGTGATGAACTCTAGCGAGTCTTTCATATGATTACACTCTAGTTTCTACATTTGAAAATAAGATCTATTTATTGTAGTTCTACTGTAGCATGCTATTTGCTATTATAATGATAGCGTTTGCATTTGCAACTATTCCATTTAGCTCAGTTAGTACAGCTGGGTCTTGTGTTTGAAATGAACTTGCTGTTGAGGCGATATGGTTTGCGCTTGAAATGATACTTGATAGATCAGCTATCATGGCAGGATCATTTGGTGGACCTGGTGGCATTTTGTTTGCTAGTGTTTGTAGCTTGGATTCAATCTTGCCCAAATGGATGTCTATGTGATGAAGGTGTTTCGCAATTTTTTGATTAGGACCAAGATCTGTAAGTATTTTGTCGAACCTATCACTTGTCTTTTGCATTATTTTGCTTACTGCGTCTAATCTGTGCTGTATTGATGTGGTGTCTGTAGGTTCTTGATCTTGATCTGTTTTTGGGTCTGATGGGGCATACACAAGTGGTGCTACACCAACTACTGCAAGGCTTAGGACAAGTGCCATTACAGGAATGATGGTTTTGTTCATCACGGTTTGTTCTCTGTGAAATATTTATAGTTGATCTTGTTTTTTATTTTTGAAAGTGTTGGTTGTTAACTTGACCGTGACAAATTGACAACTCTGCGTCTTTTTTAAAGTAGGGAAACTAAAATAACTGAACTAAACCTTGGTATGTCTTATCAGAACCGAATCTACAAAATAAACTAGTCAAAAACAAAACTAAAACTTATTATCATAATGTTTCTAATAATGTAAGATGCCAAGAATTTGTCACTTTGATATTCCTGCAGACGACCCAGCCAGGGCGCAGAAATTCTATAGTGAAATCTTTGGTTGGAAGTTTGACAAGTGGAATGGCTCCATGGAATACTGGATGGTAAATACAGGAGATGACAAGCAACCAGGAATTAATGGTGGTCTGGCAAAGAGAATGCCTGGTCAGATTGGAATTACAAATACAATTGATGTTTCTTCAGTGGACGAGTTTGCAAAAAAGATTCTATCTCATGGGGGAATGATACTTGTGCCAAAAATGGCAATCCCAACAGAGGATATTTTGCACAATGTATGGACACTGAAGCAAACATGTTCGGAATTATTCAGATGGACAAAAATGCAAAATAGATACGGTAAATTTCTTAAAAAATAAAAAAGGAAAAAGCTCCTTACACTAGTTTCGTGTAGGTGTGCATGCTTGAACCCAATATTGCAGTACGCCTTGGTTTAGACCAGTGAACAATTTTGCATTCTCATTGAATGTATTGATCGCTTGCTGAGTAGCATCAATTGCAGCTAGCACTACTCTATTTTGTACTGTTTGTGCCTTGATGATTTCTTCAGTTGAGTCGTTTACTATCTTTACCATAGCTGCTGGAACACTTGTGTTTATACCAGCTTTTGTTGCAAATTCGCGATTCATGGAAATGGCTGATTCTGTTGCCTTTTGCCATGCTGCAACGTATGAACGCTGAAGATTTGTTATTGATTGATGGTATTGTGGTATTGATTTTTCTACCTCATCAAAAAATCTGTCTGCGTTATGCTTGTAAACTGCGTGGATTTCTTTTGATTCTGTGTGGAACTCTTTTGGTTCCGGTGCTGATTTACTCATAGGTTCCTATGATTGGTAGCAGCATATATACCTATTGGTAATGGTTGGTAATTAAAACCAACGGTCATAAGAGTTGAAACTAGACCATTTCACAAAACCCATCAAAGATGATTTGAATATTTTACAAGTGGGTCCAAAATAAGACCATGATGGTATCTAGGTCTTAACAGAATGGAACCTACAAAATAAATTCTGGTTTAAAATGAAATCAAAACTAGTCATATTGATAATAATTGAAAGTTAGCTAAACCTACTTCGTTATACTACTATGAATTGGTGCAAAATCCATAATTATCGAAACCTACCATTATATCACTACGCAGTACACGTCAGAGGAAATTTTCAATAAATGTGAAGAGATTAGGTGTAAAAAAGGACCAGTGATAACAGATAATGTTTCAGGGGAGGAGGTATGCAGTAGATGTGGTCTTGTTTTAATGGAAAAGATAGAATGTTCTGGTCCTGAATACACAACACATGATCTGTCTGAATTCATGACAAAAACTAGGAGTGGTGCAGGACAGTCGCTTGCAATGTTTGACATGGGATTATCTACAATAATTGATTCCATAAATAAAGACGCGACAGGAAATTCTTTGTCTTCTTATATGAAAAGTACATTTGGTAGATTAAGAGTTTGGGACAGCCGCAGCAAATCAAAATTAACAAATAATAGCTTAAAGCGTGCTTTTTTAATTCTTAACAAGTTGAAGACAGAGCTTGGTATCCCGGACGGGGTAGTAGAAAAAGCTGCATACCTATACAGAAAAGCTATGATTAGTAAAATAACAAGGGGAAGAAGTTCTGCTGGTATGATATGTGCATCCCTTTATGCAGCATGTAGAGAAGCAGACACTCCAAGGACGTTAAATGATATAGCGCATGCTGGAAACATAAAAAGAAAGGATCTTTCAAAAAGTTACAGGAATTTAATTAAAACTTTGGATTTAAAACTAAAGCCTTACGATTCATCAGAATTTATAACTCGAATCTCAAGCGAGGTTGGGATAAGTGAAAAAACAAGAAGAGACGCACTGGATTTGTTGTCAAAAGTTGTTGAAAAAGAAATATCTGCAGGAAAAAATCCCATGGGCTTGGCAGCGGCGGCTCTTTATCTGTCGTGTATGAAGAACGATGAGAGAAAAAATCAAGCAGATATTGCAAATGCTGCTGGTGTAACATCTGTAACTATACGAAACCGTATTGAATCTCTGAGAAAAGAACTTGGTATAAAGGATCTCTAATCAATTTACACTATAAAATCAGTAAGAGGTTCGCAGAACACAGACAATACAAGTTAAAATATTTTGAAGGCCATAATATAACATGAGGTCAATTTCTAGCCAAGAGGTATATAGAAAAGCTAAAGTTGGAACGATAACAGGACTTGTTGGAGGATTTGCTATCATTGTGTTCTTTATAGCACTCGACTCATAGATAGGTACTCAGCCAGGAACATTCTACATGACGATAAGGTATAGCAGTTGGATTACATGGAATTCCTGCAACCATTTTTGGTTTTATTGCACACGCTAACTGCAGCAACAATAGGTGCGGTATTTTGTGTATGTTCTTTACTACATCCAATGTTGAATCTTAGAACCATATGGAAGGGAATCTTCGCTGGTGGAATTACGGGACGAAGTATACGCAATATTTTTCATGCCAATAACATTGTT
>JBGPWD010000039.1:0-6781 GCA_041492015.1 Nitrosopumilaceae archaeon | reverse complement strand
ACCAAGGCCAGACATTACTCCTCCCGTTACAAAAATATACTTTACAGATTCTGCCTGCATATCTATGAATAACAAATGGTCTTTTTATTCGTTATTGTGAAATTGTTGCTGCTTTGAGACTTCTAGTGAATTGAGCAATTTTTGGCTCGATCTCTTTTGGCGGCAATTTTTCAATTAATCTTAAAAATGCGCTTCCAACTATTATTGCATCAGCTCCTTTTTTTATAAAGAATTTGGCTTGTTTTGGATTACTTATCCCAAAACCTACTCCTATTGGAATCTTTCCGTCAACTAATTTTTTTGTGTTTCTGATTGCGTCTATTGTGTATTGTTGAATTTTTTCCTGTTTGCCAGTTGTACCAAATACTGAAACAAGATACAAAAATCCAGACGATGCGGAAACAATTTTTTTAATTCTTTTAGGAGGTGTATTTGGTGAGATCAGAAAAATCGAGTCTACCTTGTTTTTACGTATGGCCTTTAGGTATTCTCCTGCCTCCTCTATTGCCATATCAGGTAGTATAAATCCATTAATTCCAGCCTTTTTTGCAAGGGAGATAAATTTGTCATAGCCCTGCTTGTAAAGTAGATTAGTGTATGTCATCAAAACTAGAGGAAGATCTGTTTCTTTTCTTATTTTTTTGACTATACTGAGAAACTTTGAAAGATTGATTCCTTTTTGTAATGCAATATAACTTGCGTTTTGAATCACAGGTCCATCAGCAAGAGGATCTGAAAATGGTAATCCGAGCTCAATAATGTCAGCTCCGCCCTTTACCAACCCGCGTATTGTAGAAAGGGTTCCATTTTCATTAGGATATCCTGCTACTACATAGGCAATTAACGCTTTTTGCTTTTTGGATTTTAGCTCCAAAAATTTATTTTTTATTTTTGACATTTTGATTCAGATAATTCTCTACCACTTCAACATCTTTGTCTCCACGACCAGATAATGTAATTACAATAGAATCGCTTTTTGAAAATTTCCTTGCAATCTTGATAGCATACGCCACTGCATGTGATGATTCTAACGCAGGGATGATTCCTTCGTATTTTGCAAGCATCAAAAATGCATCAATTGCATTTTTATCACTAACACTATCGTATTTTACACGTTTGTTGTCTTTCAAGTATGAATGTTCTGGACCAACTCCAGGATAATCTAACCCTGCTGCAATACTATGCGTGTCAAGAATTTGCCCCTCTCTATCCTGTAAAAGATAAGTCAACATACCATGTAGTACTCCTTTTGATCCTGCGTTAAGCGTTGCAGAGTGATGGCCTGTTTCAATTCCCTCTCCACCTGCTTCAATACCAAACATTTCAGTATTTTCATCTAATAGTGGATAAAATGTTCCAATAGCGTTGGAGCCTCCTCCGACACATGCAATCACGGCATCTGGAACTTTCTTTTCAATTTCTTTCATTTGTGATTTGATTTCGTTTCCAATTACAGATTGGAAATCTCGAACCATAACTGGATAGGGATGAGGACCAACTGCAGATCCTAGTAGGTAATAAGTGGTTTTTACATTTGTAATCCAATCTCTGATTGCCTCGTTTATTGCATCTTTTAGTGTCTGTGTTCCTTCCATTACAGGATGAACCGAACATCCAAGAAGTTTCATTCTAAAAACATTGAGTTTTTGTCGTTGGGTGTCTTTGTAACCCATGTATACTTCGGATGGCAAACCAAGAGCTGCACAAGCCATTGCAGTTGCTACTCCATGTTGCCCAGCTCCTGTCTCTGCAATGATCCTTTTCTTTTTCATTTTTTTTGCAAGAAGGGCCTGACCTAAGGTATTGTTGATTTTGTGTGCTCCGCCGTGCAAAAGGTCTTCTCTTTTTAGATATATCTTTGCACCACCAATTTTTTCAGTTAGATTTTTTGCAAAGTAAAGAGGAGTTGGCCTACCTGCATATTCACGTAAATAATAGTCTAGTTCGTTTTTGAAATCTTTATCATTTTTAAATTTCAAATAGGCTTCTTCTAATTCTTCTACTGCGGGAACTAGTGTCTCTGGGATGTATCTTCCTCCAAACTCACCAAATTTTCCTGCCTTGGGATATTTTATTTTCATATAGATAACACCAGTTTTTCTACATATCCCTTGATATCTTTACTCTTCATTATGCTACTTCCAACAAGAAAGGCATCTGCGCCACACTCATGAAGGAATTTGATATCTTTTGTAGACTCTATGCCGCTCTCAGAGAGAATTATTCTTTTTTCGTTTCTGTCTTTGAGAATTTCTTTTGTAGTGTTCAGATCAATTTCCAAAGAATCTAAATTGCGATTGTTTATTCCAAGTATGTCTGCATCTGTTTTCATTGATCTGGTAAATTCATTTTTTGTATGAGATTCTAAAAGAATCATGAGGTTTTTCTTGTGCGCATAGGCAATAAATTCATCAATATCATTGGCAAATTTTTTGTCAAAGATTGTTTGTATAAGTAATATGTAGTCTGCACCAATTTTTTCAGCTGCATCTATCTGAATTTTGTCAATGACGATATCCTTCATTAAAAGAGGTACTTTGACTTGTTTTCGAATTTTTTGGAAATATTCTGGTGAGCCATTAAAAAGATGAGGTTGTGTAAGAATGGAAAGTCCAATTGCACCTCCTTGAATCATTAATTTTGCGATTTCTATAGGATCTGATATCTGACGAATGCTTCCAAGTGATGGGGAAGAAAATTTTACCTCTGTTATAAGTGAAGCATGTTTGTTTTTTCTTATGTCATCAACTAAATTATTTTTTGATCTTTGTAATTTTTCTGTGATCTCGTAAACTCCATCAGCTATGGCTTTTTGTGAATTATTTGCAAGTTGCTGTAACATATTTTTCATGATTTTTCAAACTCCTCGACTTTTTCTATATTGCCACAAAAACGAATAAAATCTTTAAAGGCATTATACGATTTACCACTTTTTATGGAATCAAGTGCCATTGGTATTGCCTCATGAAACTCATTAACAATGCCTGAAATTATCAAACCTGCTGCTGCATTAAGCGCTGTTATTTCAATCATTGATTTGTTTGCGGTTCCTTTCAATACTGTAATGAAGGATTTTATTGCCTCGTCTTTTGATGAGACCTGAATATCACTGAGATTAGACTTTGCCAATCCAAAATCTTGAGGATTTAGAATTCTAATACTGATTTTACCATCTTTGAGATGACAAATTTGATTTTTTGATGTAGTGGAAAGCTCATCTAACCCATCGTGGGACAGTACAGACATTACGTTTTCTGCGCCGCGTGCCTTTAGCAATAAAACAATTCTTTCAAGATAATCTGCAGAAAAAACTCCGACTAACTGATTTCTTACTCCTGCTGGATTACTTAATGGTCCAAGCAAATTAAACGCAGTCCTTATTCCAAGAATTTTTCTTGCCTCTGCAATGTTTTTCATTGCTGGATGAAATTTCTGTGCAAACATAAATCCTATTCCACATTTTTCTATAATCTCAGTTACTCTTTCTGGTGGCATGTTTAGATCATATCCAAAATATTCAAAAATATCCGCGCTTCCAGAAATTCCTGAAACTGATCTGTTACCATGTTTTGCTATCGTTCCACCAACACTGTTAATTACAAAAGCAGCAGTTGTGGAAACATTGAATGTCTTCATCTTATCGCCACCTGTTCCACATACGTCAATAATTCTGCCAGGCCTTTTTGGGCTAATGTGAATAGCATGTTGTTGCATTTTATCTAGCATCGCCAAAAGTTCTTCATCTGACTCGCCCTTATCAGTTAAATTTCTTAAAAAGTTGGCTGCTTCCTCAGAAGAGATTTGTCCCTTGAGTAATTCATCCATAATACCGCTCATCTCATCATAGTTAAGATCTTGATACAGCGAAAGCTTGTTTGTTAGCTCTGCAATCATTTTTTTATCAACTTTATGAAATTAGCTAGAATTTTTTTCCCTTCACCAGTCATTACAGATTCTGGGTGGAACTGTACTCCTTCGATGAGGTATTTTTTATGACTTACTGCCATTATCTCCTTGTCATCCTGTGCAACTGCAGTTACTTTGAGCACGTCTGGAATTACAGTCTTATCTCCTACTAGGGAATGATATCTGGTAGCTTTGAATGGATTTTGAACTCCTTCAAACAATGGGGATTCATAATATTCAATTGGGCTAGTCTTTCCATGCCTTACATTGCCAGCATTTACAACTTTTCCACCAAAAGCATGAATGATTCCTTGGTGCCCAAGACATACTCCTAGGATTGGAGTTGTCGGACCTAACTCAGTTATCACCTTGTTGCAGATTCCAAAATATTTTTCATCTTCTGGTGTGCCAGGTCCTGGTGATATTACAATTGCATCATATTTTCTTTCTTTGATTTCATCAATTGTTATTTTGTCATTTCTAACAACATCTGATGTAACATTAAGCTCTCCAAGGAGCTGAGCAATATTGTAAACAAATGAATCATAGTTGTCTATTATTAGAAATTTCATTTTGATGCCTCCTTTAGTGCATTTAGCATTGCATTTGCTTTGTGCTGGGTTTCAAGCCACTCATTTTCAGCTTTAGAATCTGATACAATGCCAGCTCCAGTTTGAATAAATCCATTTTTTCCTTCAAAAAATATTGTTCTTATTGCAATAGCAAAATCACAGCAACCATTAAAAGAAAAATATCCTACTGCTCCTGCATAGGATCCACGCGCGTCTGGCTCTAACTCGTCAATTATTTCCATTGCGCGAATTTTTGGTGCACCAGAAACAGTTCCTGCTGGAAACACTGCCTTGATGGCATCAAATACGTCATATTTTTGATCCAAGCTTCCAACTACATGCGTAACCATGTGTTGTACGTGACTAAATTTTTTGATAGCCATGAGCTCCTTTACATGTACAGAACCATATTTACAAATGCGTCCAATATCATTTCTACCAAGGTCTACAAGCATTGTATGTTCGGCAAGTTCTTTCTCGTCATTTAGCATTTCTTGTTTTAATAATTCATTTTTTTTCTCATCATCAGTTATTGGCCTAGTGCCAGCAATGGGAAATGTCTCAACAACTTTTCCAGTGACTCGAAGTAGCATTTCAGGGCTAGAACCGATAATGACTCTATTTCCCATTTTCAAGTGATATAGGTATGGAGATGGATTTATCTGTCTAAGTGATTTGTATACTTTGAGAAGATCGCCTTCTACAGAAAATTTAAATTTTCTTGAAAGTACTACTTGGAAAATGTCTCCATCATGTATGTATTTTTTTGCCTTATCTACCATATTTTCAAATCTTTGTCTATCTAGGTTTTCTGAAATTTCTGATACTGAGAATTTCCCAAACTCTGCCTCAGCAAATGTTACACTGTTGATTCTATTTTTGTCATAATAAAAATAAAATGATTTTTTCTCTTTATTGTCATATAAAATTCCATCAGTGTAAATTCCAAACTCCATTAGTGGTATGTCATCTTTTTTATGTGAATCTGGAATTTTTTCCCATAGTCTGATGGCATCATAATTTATTACTCCGACTGCTCCTCCAAGATAGCGATATTTCTGATCAGGAATTTCATAAAGGAGTTTTTTTATTTCAGATAATGGATCGTTTGTTAGAATTGTTCTAGTATTTCCATTTTTATCCCGTAGTACTACTCTGTCTGCATATCCTTTGATCACAATAGACGGATCAAATCCCATTATCGAAGTTTCTGCTAATTCTTCAGGTCCAGTTAAGGATTCAAACAAAAAGGAATAGTTGTAATTTCGTGAAATCTTGTTATACAGTTCAAATTGGGGGCTAGTTACGTCTAGGGGTATTATACTAAGATTTGAATGTCCAAATGTGTCCACCCATATAGAAAGCCCTGTTCTAACTATATTTAAAATTAAGCACATCACAGGAACGTTATAAGAAAATTACGGTATGGTACGGTACCTTTATATCGGATCGGCCGTATTAAGACACATGTCTCAGATCTTGGCTCCAAGCCAGAAAAGAAGTGAAATCTTATTGTTTCAAGATCTATATTTTGTAAAAAAAGATACGGCTGTAAAAACAACGGTTCAAGCGGCCGTCTGTAGTATTTGTGAAAAGGGGCTTGAAGATGGAGTTTCAGTAACTGCAAAAACAATTAGGCAAAAAACCAAGTTCTTCTGTCAATATCATCTTCCAGTAGATTTCTAAATTAATTGAAAAAAGAAAATTAATTTTGTCCTAGTGGACTAGTAATTGCACCTTCAGAAGCTGAACCTACAAGTGATGCATATTTTGCTAATGCGCCAGTTTCGTAGTTTGGTTTTCTAGGTTTCCATTCTTTACGTCTTTGTGCAAGTTCGCTTTCAGATACTATCATGTCCAAAGTATTTTTTTCAATATTGATTACGATCTCATCGCCTTCTTTTACTAGTGCAATATTTCCACCAACAGCTGCTTCTGGAGAAACATGTCCTATCATAAGGCCTCTTGTTGCACCAGAAAATCTCCCATCTGTTACTAGGCAAACTTTTTCTCCAAGTTTTTGGCCCACAAGTGCTGCAGTTACTCCAAGCATCTCTCTCATACCAGGTCCTCCCTTGGGACCTTCATATCGTATTATCACAACATCATTTTCTTTTATTTCCCTTTTTGAAATGGCATCAAACGCATCTTCCTCTCTATCAAAAACTTTGGCTTTTCCCCGAAATTCCGTAGCATGTACTCCAGCTACTTTTACAACTGCACCGTCTGGCGCTAGCGAACCTCTAAGAATTTCTAACGTTCCAGTTAGGTGAATTGGTGATTCTATAGGTTTGAGTACTTTT
>JBGPWD010000111.1:0-3262 GCA_041492015.1 Nitrosopumilaceae archaeon | reverse complement strand
TTTCCCAATTATGGGGATTTTGTTTCCACAAAACTTGCAGTTGTTGTTCTCGTCCATATTCCAACCTTGAATATCAAAACCATATCTTTTGACTACTATATTGTTACATTGTGAACAGTATGTATGTTCTAGTGGATGACCTGGGACATTTCCAAGATATGCATATGTGAGTCCTTCTTTTTTAGCAATTTCATAATGTTTCTCAAGTGTACTGATTGGTGTTGATTCAAACTCCATCATTTTGTAATCTGGGTGGAATCGTAAGAAATGAATGGGCATTTCAGGTCCAAATTCATCATAAATGAACTTACAAAGCTTGCTTGCATATTCTAAATTGTCACCAACTTTTGGAATTATTAAATCAGTTATTTCTACATGAATCTTGGTTTTATCTCTAATTTCTTTTAGAGTGTCAAAGATTGGTTTTGGATCAGGAACTCCTATGTATTTTCTAGTGAAATCAGGTTCAGCGTTTCCCTTAAAGTCAACAGTGATACAATCGAGAAATTCATCCATCATCTTTACTGTCTGTGGTGTATCGTAACCGTTTGAGACAAAAATATTGAACAGACCTTTTTTTCTTGCAATAACTCCACAATCACGTGCAAACTCGATGAAGATCGACGGTTGGTTATAGGTATAAGCAATTCCATCAGCGCCATATCTTATAGCTTGTTCTACTACCTCTTCAGGTGTCATCTCGGTGCCTTCTATCTTTCTTCGCTGACTGATGTCATAGTTTTGGCAATATTTACACAACCAATTACAGCCAGTAGTAGCTATGGAATAGATGCTAGTACCAGGTCTGTAATGAGTAACTGGTTTTTTTTCGATAGGATCTATATGGCCAGTAATTACTTTGCCATAAACAAATAACTCGAGTTTTCCGCCTTTGTTTCCTCTAATACCACAAAGACCAATCTGCCCATTACCAATTTCACAATATCTAGCACATGCTGTACAACGAACCTTATCGTTTGGTAACTTTTCATAAAGGATGGCTTCTTTGGACGTCATTAATTATTACCTGAAATTATCATATAAGCTTATTACGTTACCGCGTGCATCAAAGTTTTTTCTGGTCTTATCTTTTTGATTGCATTAATCATGTCTTCCTGTGTAATCTTGATGGATTTGAGTGATTTTTCATTATTGTTTACGTATCGTTTTATTGCAGTCATTGCTGCTCTATTACAGACACCATCAATATCTGCTCCACTAAATCCTTCTGTCATTTCCACAAGTTTTGTCAAGTTCACGTCTTCTGCTAGAGGTTTTTTCTTGGTATGAATCTTGAAGATGTTTTCGCGTCCTTTTGAATCGGGTAATGGTACTTCAATTATTCTATCAAATCTTCCTGGTCTCAATAGGGCAGAATCTACAATGTCTATTCTGTTGGTAGCACCAATTACTAGTACGTTATGTAGTTCTTCAAGACCATCTATTTCTGTTAGAATTTGTGAAACCACTCTTTCGGTAACATGTGAATCTGAACTTCCAGAACTTCTGGCAGGTGCTATTGCGTCTATTTCATCTAAGAATATGATGCATGGAGCTGCTTGTCTTGCTTTTCTGAAAACTTCACGTACCCCTTTTTCGGATTCCCCTACCCACTTTGATAAAAGCTCTGGACCTTTTATGCTGATAAAATTAGACTCGGTGGTATGTGCAACAGCTTTTGCAATCAATGTTTTTCCTGTACCTGGTGGACCATACAATAAAATTCCTTTTGGGGCAGTGACTCCTGTATGCTCAAATGCTTCTTTATGTTTTAATGGCCATTCAACAGATTCGAGTAATTCTTCTTTGAGTGATTCTAATCCTCCAACATCATCCCATGTTACATTTGGAATTTGGACCGATACTTCTCTTAATGCAGATGGTCTTACTTCTTTTAGTGCATCCCTAAAGTCTTCATCAGTAATCACAATTTTTTGTAAAATTTTAGCTGGAATTTTTTCTTCCTCTAGATCTAATTCCGGCAAGATTCTTCGTAATGACCTCATGGCTGCCTCTTTTGCAAGAATTTCTAAATCAGCACCAACAAATCCATGTGTTACTTTTGCAATTTGATCCAAGTTGACTTTGTCATTAAGAGGCATGCCACGTGTATGAATGTCTAAGATTTCTTTTCGGCCCTCTTCGTCTGGTATTCCAATCTCAATTTCGCGATCAAATCTTCCTGGTCTTCTTATTGCAGGATCAAGTGAGTCGGGTCTATTGGTTGCTGCAATTACAACAACCTTACCTCTGGATTTCATACCATCCATCAAAGTCAATAATTGTGAAACTACTCTTTTTTCTACTTCACCAGTAACCTCTTCTCTTTTTGGAGCTATTGAATCGATTTCATCGATGAATATTATGCTTGGAGCGCCCTCTTCGGCTTGCTTGAAGATTTCACGTAATCGTTCCTCACTTTCGCCATAGTATTTTCCAAAAATTTCTGGACCACTAAGCGAAATAAAATGAGAGTTAGTTTCTCCAGCCACTGCTTTTGCTAAAAGTGTCTTTCCTGTACCAGGAGGACCATACAATAGTACTCCTTTTGGTGCCTCCACCCCTAATTTCTCGAATAATTCAGGGTGTCTCATTGGAAGCTCTACCATTTCACGTATCTTTTGAACTTCTTTCTTTAATCCTCCTAAATCGTCATAAGTAATTCTAGGAATAGATTGATCTATTGCTTTAGTCATACTACCTAACTTGAATTTAGTGTGTTCAGTTATTATGACAGGCTTGGAAGGTGTAGTGCTTGTTACAATTAATTGAGTTTTTCCACCAAGATGTGTTGTTACAATAAGTGTATCTCCATTTGTTAAAACATGACCGTCATAGTTTGTTTGCATGTATTCTTGTAATCCTTCCTCACTTAGTTTTTCAATTGGAGAAAGAACTATTTGTTCTGCTTGCTTTGCATCTACTTTTTTGATTGATACTTTGTCATTTATGCCAGCACCAATGTTGTGTCGTGTTAACCCATCAATCTTTATGATTCCGGTACCATAATCTTCTGGAGAACCAGCCCATAACTTTATGTGGCTTTTTCTATTACCTATGATTTCCAAAATTTGTCCTATTTCCCAGTTGTTGTCCTCAACTATTTTTGGATCTACTAGGGCAATACCTTTGCCTACATGGCGTTGTGAAATTTCTGCTATTTTTAAAATTATTTCGCTCATAACTTAATCACCATAAAAAATAGAGGGGTTTAATCAACCTCTACAGTTTTTCCTTTTGGTTTTTCGTCTTCTTTTAGGTT
>JBGPWD010000016.1:0-8927 GCA_041492015.1 Nitrosopumilaceae archaeon | reverse complement strand
TTTCATAAAAACCATTTCTTCTTTATCAAAAAATAAGATCGAGTTAGAATGTAAAATGTCGAGTACTGCAAAGAGTTCTTCTATTGTTATATTTCTAAAAGGATAGGCACACTTGATCATCTTAATTGCTCTGTCCACAGATACACTCCCAAATTGCATTGTCATGCCAACTAGGTGATGGGCTAGTACATCAAGTGCTCCTTCGTGGATAATCTGATCTTCGATTGATCTTTCTTTTACTCTATCAAGTATAGCACGTGCCTCAAACTCGTCATCAGGATTATTGGTTATAATTAGACCCTTTGCAGAAGAATCTCTGTTATGTTTACTTCTTCCTATTCTTTGGATTAATTTTGAAACTTGTCTTGGGGATCCATAATGAATTACTAATTCAACAGAACCAATATCAAGTCCAAGTTCAAGTGATGAGGTACAAACTACGATCCCAGGTCTTCCTTGTCTGAGAGATTCCTCTGTTTCTTCTCTAACTTCCTGTGAGAGTGAACCGTGGTGCAACTCTATTCTTAAATTAGATCTTTCTCTGAGAATAGAAGCAAGGTATTCTGATTCTCCACGTGTGTTTGTAAAAAGCAAAACAGGGGAGTCTGGATGGTATTTTGCTACATATTCAATAATAAAATCTACAACATCAGTTATTGTTCCATCGATGTATTTGACTTCTACATCGTATTTTCTTATTGAAGTGTCCTGGATTATTTTGCATTTTCTTTTTGTACCAACAACAAACTTGGCTGATTCATTAGTATTTCCTATTGTTGCGGAGAGACCTACTCTGGTTAGTGGAAATTTTGAATTAATCTGAAGTCTTTCCAGACTAAGAGAAAGTTGAGATCCTCGTTCATTTCCTAACAGCTCATGTACTTCGTCTATTACTATCCACTCAAGCTCTGAAAGAGCGTTTAATATTTTCTGTTGTGTTAAAAGGATCATTATAGTTTCAGGAGTTGTAATCAGAATATCCGGTGGTGATTCAGTTATCTTTTTTCTAGTTGCTTGAGTTGTATCCCCATGTCGTATCTGTATGGTAAGATTTTCATTTTCAGCGTATTTTATTATCCTTCTAAAGACATCACGATTTAGCGCGCGAAGTGGTGTAATGTATAATGCTTTTATTTTTCCAAGTTTTTTTGATTTAGCAATATGAGTAAAAATTGGAATTACTGAAGATTCTGTCTTACCAGAACCTGTAGGAGCAACTATTAGGGAATCAATTTTTTGAAATATTATAGGAACTGCTTTTTTCTGTATATCAGTTAGATTTTCAAACCCTAAAGAGCGAAACTTTTCTGTAAACGAAAGATTAGCTAGTCGGTTCTGGTTCTTGACTCTGTCTTGTTCTAGCTCGCTCATATACCATAGCACCAACTAATCCAATTCCAAATAGAATTACTGTGATGATTGGTATATAGTCAAAAATGCCTGCCATGAGCGCCTTATTCATTCACAGTGATAAATATCTTAAGGTAAATCTTCCAGTCCATTATGTGTAATTGTATAGTTAGCCACTTTCTTGCTACCAAAGGATGGAAAAACTTGTGCGCTAAATTTTTGCCCAGTCTTAATTAGGCTAATCTTTTGATGTGTGAACATACTTATCGATCTACTCAGGCTTTCTCTTTCTTCATCATCTGATTTTCTAGTTATGTTAGTTACAACTACAGGAATCTGTTTTTTTATAGTTACATGTGCTAACTTGTGCATATATTCCATAAATGCAATATGTTTTGTCAATGAATTTGATTCCTTAGAATATTCAAAAGAAAAAAGATCTGTGATGTTATCAATTACGACGAGATTTAAATTCTCAATTTCTAATATTTTGTCTACATACTTCAGCTGTTCTGCAGTATTTGTTATCCTTCCAACAATCACTTTATCAAGAAGTTTGTGATCCATGCCTTTTGCTTTAAGAAGTTCGATCAGTCTTTCTGGTCTAAAACTACTAGTAGTATCTTGATACAGAATAGTTCCACCATGAACAAGAGCATTTACACAAATCTGCAGTAGTAGTTGTGTTTTACCTGATCCACTTGGACCAAAAATATCTGTAATCATCCCATCCCGTATACCACCCCCTAAGAGTTCGTCAAGTTTCCCAAAACCTGTTGTAATCATCATCAAGTCTTTACTCTACAGAATACCACAAATAAAAGAATCTCAAATACAAATCAAGATCGGGAAGGCTTTTATTCCCGATCTCAGGCAGTGGTCACAAGTGATTTATGTTTGTCGCAAGCTCAACCAAAAAGACCGTTGACAATTTTACAGAAAGGTATTAACAAGAAAGTCACTGTCAGGTTGAAAAGTGAAATAGAATACACGGGCAAAATGAATAATGTAGACTCTTACATGAATTTGATTATGACTGATGCAGAAGAGATAAGCAATGGCAAAGTGATTGCAAATTATGGTAGGGTTATAGTAAGAGGAAATAATGTTCTTTTTATTAGACTAGAAAATGAGCTTTAAATAAAATAGGTTTTGAAAATGGGGCGAACTTACCTCTTTACATCAGAATCAGTAACAGAAGGACATCCAGACAAAGTATGCGATCAGATTTCTGATGCAATTTTAGACGAATTTCTAAAGCAGGATCCAGAATCAAGAGTTGCAGTTGAAACCTTGACTACGACTGGAATAGTAGTGGTTGCAGGTGAGGTTACCTCTAGGGCAAAATTCGATGTCCAAGATGTAGTAAGAAAGACATTACGTGAGATTGGTTATGATGATCCTCAGTATGGTTTTGATGCAGATTCATGTAGTGTACTAGTTTCGTTGCATTCACAAAGTTCAGATATATCTCAAGGAGTTTCATCATCTGAAAATAAAGAACAAGGTGCAGGTGATCAAGGTCTGATGTTTGGATATGCAACAAATGAAACTGAGGAAATGATGCCAATGCCAATCATGTTAGCTCATAAACTTACTAAGCGGCTTGCCGAGGTTAGAAAAAGCAAATTGCTTCCTTGGGTCAGACCAGATGGGAAGTCTCAAGTTACAGTAGAGTATGAAGATGGAAAACCAAAAAGACTTGAAACCATAGTAATAGCAACACAACACTCTCCTGAAGTAAATAATGATCAAATAAAAAAAGAAATAATTGAAAAAGTAATCAAACCAGTTTGCGGAAAGTACTGGCACGATAAAATCAAGATTCATGTTAATCCAACAGGTCGATTTGTTATTGGTGGACCTCCTGGTGATGCTGGTCTAACAGGAAGAAAAATTATTGTAGATTCCTATGGAGGCATGGGTCGACATGGTGGAGGTGCATTTTCTGGAAAAGATCCATCAAAAGTAGATAGATCAGCATGTTACATGTGTAGATATATTGCAAAGAACATTGTAGCTGCCGGTTTAGCTGAAAGATGTGAAGTTCAAGTTGCATATGCAATTGGTGTTGCAGAACCTGTATCTCTAATGGTAAGTACATTTGATACAAGTAAGATTCCAGAAGAACAAATTGAAAATCTGGTCAGAAAGCACTTTGACATGAGACCTGCAGCAATAATATCTCATCTACAGTTAAAACGTCCAATTTACAGGAAAACCGCATCTTATGGTCACTTTGGTAGAAATGAGCCTGAATTCAGTTGGGAAAAAACTGACAAGGCCGAAGTACTAAGAAAGGCTGCCGGCCTCTAAGACTGCTTGGTAGGTTTTAAATTCAATCCCAGACATAATTTTCAATTTTTTATGATTTCCAACATAGTTTCCTACTAAAATATTCAAATCATCTATTCCAAAATCTGTTTTTGGATTATGTAATGCGGTACGATATACTTCCTCTAGGTCTATATTTTTTATAGGAATTTTTTTTCCTTGAACAAAATTTCTAACGTAATCATTGAATGTTATAATATTTGGACCCACAAGATCAATAATTTTGTTTGAAAACTTTTGTTGTGTTAGAGATTGGAAAATAACTTCTGCCACATCTCCTATGAAAATTGGTTGTAGTCTATACCTACCTGAGCCTGGAACAGCCATTGCACCTTGTTTTATTTGTTTAAAAAGAATACGGGATAATGAATCATCCTTGCCTATTATGTAAGATGCACGAAAAATTGTGTAATCTAAACCAGAATTAATGATTTCTTGTTCTGCTTGGAATTTAGAAATAAAATATCCAAATGTGGTAGTTTTACTTACACCTAGACCACTGATGTAAATTATTTTTTTTATTTTGGCTTTTTTGCATAGATTTATTGCATTTTTCGTAAGACCGACATTTACTTTTTGGTAATCAGAATCAACTGTCTGTTTCCCTTTTCCAATGAAATGTAAAAGTGCAGAACATCCTCGTAATCTTGTTACAAGATAGGTTTCAGAAAGATCTTCTGAGGTTAGAGTAGTGCCAAAGTTTATCGAAGATTCTTTACCTTCACGTACAACTCCAATTACAGAAATTCCTTTTTTTGCTAATGCCTTTCCTACATTTTTGCCTACAAAACCATTAGCACCAGTTATTACTACTTTTAATGTATTTTTGTGCTGCATATATAGAAAAATGTATCCGACAAATTAATTTTAAAGGTATGGTAAGATAGTATTGATTGAATACTACTGATTGCTACCAAATTTTAGGGGTCCAAAAAGGCGCATCTCAAAAAGAGATAAAAAGTGCCTATAGAAGACTTTCGTTAAAATATCATCCTGACAGAAATAAAGATGAAAAAGACGCTGAAAAATTCAAACAGATTATAGAGGCTTATCAAATCCTCAGATTAGAGGAAAAAAAGAAAAGTAAAAGATCTGAAGTTGACATAGCCTACACATATGCTGAATTTTGGAAACAATATGACAAAAAAGTAAACGAGGAATTTCAATTTAACAAGGCAAATTTTGCTGATTTTAGGAATCCATTTGGTGCTAATGTTCCAGAAACTTATAGTCACAACCAAGAAAAAGGACCTTCACAGATTTCTACACACGTCATTTTGTATGTCGGTCTTGGCCTAGTGGCATTGTACATAATTCTTTCCGAGATTCTAAAGTAATTTGATAAAGATTAATACACAAAAAAAAATAATTTCCTTTATGGAAAGTGAGTCAAAACCAAAGGGCAATCTTAGGACTGGTTTTACTACAGGAACTTGCGCCACTGCTGGTGCAAAAGCAGGAATCTTGGCCATTTTAAATCAAGAAAAAATTAGTTCTGTAGATGTAACTCTGCCAAAAAAGTCTAAAATTCAAATTAAAATTGCAAATTGCCAATTTGATAAACAGAGTGCAAAATGTTCTGTCATAAAAGATGGCGGAGATGATCCAGATGTTACACATGGTGCCGAAATAATTACAGAGATTTCACTTACTGATAAACCAAATCAAATAGAAATTGATGGAGGAGAAGGCGTTGGACGAGTAACAAAACCAGGTCTTGGCCTTGAAATAGGCTTTGCAGCAATAAATCCAACTCCAAAAAAGATGATAACTGAAAACATTCAGGAGATAGGAAAAGAAATTCTTGAAAAAAATGGCATAAGGGTGATTGTCTCAGTTCCAAAAGGAAAGGATCTGGCAACAAAAACGGATAACCCAAGACTTGGAATTATTGGAGGTATCTCAATTCTAGGTACAAGTGGAATTGTGATACCATACTCTACCGCTTCTTTTGCAGCTGCAATCAGACAGAGTCTTGATGTTACAATTGCAATGGGAAATGATACTGTAGTACTAACAACAGGTGGGAGAAGCGAAGATTTTTCAAGAAATATCATAAAACTTCCTGATCATTGTTTTGTCCAGATGGGAGATTTTTCAGGATATACGGTTCAACAATGTGCAAAACGACCAATCAAAAAAGCACATGTTGCAGGTTTTATCGGTAAGCTAACAAAGATGGCAATGGGTGTAAAACAAACCCATGTCAAGGGCTCAAAAGTTGACATGCAATTTCTATCAGAGCTTGCACAAAGATGTAATGCAAAAAATGAAACCATTGGAGAGATAAAAAAAGCAAATACTGCAAGACATGTCTATGAAATTGTCATAAAAGAAAACATTGCAGGTTTTTTTGACATGATTTGCTCAGAAGTCTATAATCAACTAAGAAAACATTCTGAAGCCAAGTTTGAGCTTGATGTGATCATGTTTGATTTTGATGGCAAGATAATAGGACGATTTCCCAAATAGTAACAGATATCTTTAGTTCTAAAAAAATTTAACCCATGGAAAAAGCTGCCATACTTGCAATAACAAAAAATGGAATTTCAATAGCTTTATCACTGAAAAAACAATTTCCTTCTTGGAAAATTTTTGCACCATCCAAGTTTTCAAATAATGATTCCCAAATAGACTGGTTTGAAGATTCTACTACAGCAAAAGTAGGAGATCTCTTCAAGACTCATGAGGCTCTCATATGCATATTCTCACTTGGGGCAGTAATCAGATTGGTTTCACCACACATGAAAGACAAAAAAACAGATCCTGCAGTAGTTGTCATTGACGATACTGCTAAATTTGTAATAAGTACTCTTTCAGGACATCTTGGTGGTGCAAACCAGCTTACAGAAGATATTGCCAAGGTTTTGGGCGCAACACCTGTCATTACAACTGCAGCAGATGTCAATAAAACAATTGCAGTTGATTTGGTTGGAAAAGAATTTGGCTGGAAGATAGATGATGATTCCACTGTCACCAGAGTCAGTGCATTTATGGTAAATGAAGAAAAAATAGGAGTCTATCAAGATGCGGGAGAAAAGGATTGGTGGACTCCAAAAAAAGAATTTCCAAAAAATGTAACCATTTACAATAGCTTTGAAGAGTTAAAAAATTCTAATTCTAAAGGATATTTGATAATTTCTGATAAAGAAATAGAAGACAAGGAATTGTTAAAAAATGCTGTAGTGTATAGACCAAAGACTTTGGTAGTAGGAGTCGGCCTACACTGGGACACTAGTAAGGACATAATCAAAGAAGGTGTGGAGTTTTGTATGAAAAAATTTAATCTAAGCCCAAAATCAATTGCAAGATTTTCATCAATAAAAAAAGAATCAGATGTAGTTGGATTACAAGAGCTTTCAAAGGAATGGAACATTCCAGTGGATTATTTTGAAAAAGAGCAGCTTGCCCAAATTGCCATACCAAATCCATCGGAAACAGTACAAGCCTTTGAGGGAACTCCTAGTGTTTCAGAAGCCTCTGCATTACGAAGCTCTGATGGTAAACTAGTGGTTGAAAAACAGAAATTTCCACCAAACTTAACTGTAGCAATAGCGAGAATCACAAAATGAAACGAGGGTTATTACTAATAGACAGAGGTAGTAGAGAGGATGAGGTAAAGGACGAATTAAGATACATTTGCTCCAAAGCCAAAGAATCTGGAGGATATCAATTTTCAGACTATTGCTTTTTGGAGGTTGTTCCCCCCTTTATTGAGGAGGGTATGGAAAACTGCTTCAAGCAAGACATAGATGCCTTGACGGTTGTTCCTTATTTTTTATATCCTGGAAAAAAAGTCAAGCTAGCAGTGAACAAGGCAATTGAAATGACGTCAAAAAGTAAAATGAAGATCAAAATTGCAAAACCAATCACGCTACACAGATCCTTGCTAGATATTGTACATGCTAAAGTTGATGATGTTATTGCAAAAAACAAGATCATGTTTTCAAGAAAAGAAATAGATGTATTGCTTATTGGTCATGGAAGCAAGGATCCTAATGCAAAAACCTCGTTGCAATATGTTGTTGACGGGTTACAAGACTCATATCGAAATGTATCTCTTTGTTGGCTAGAAATAGAAGAACCCAACATCAAACAAGGAATAGATGTTTGTGCTAAAAACAATCCAAATGTATTGATAATTGTTCCATATTTTTTGCACAGAGGTGCACATGTCAAACGAGATATCTATGATGATCTAAATCCAGCGATGGAAAAATCTGGAATTAAAAATATTTTCATAACAGATCATCTTGGTACCGATGTTAAATTGATAGATCTAGTTATAGAAAGAGCAAAGGAAGTTGAGAAATGATTACTCAGAAGGGCCAATCAATTGAGGACAAGAGCATGGAGATAATTGAAAATGAGATAGGTTCTCATCCATATTCAAAAGACGAATGGCCAATAGTTAGAAGAGTAATTCATTCGACTGCAGATTTTGATTTTGCACGACAAAACATGATTGTTTTTCATAAAAATTCCATATCAAGCGGCATTAATGCCTTGAAAAATGGCTGCAATATCATAGTAGATGTAAACGGGGTCATAGGTGGGCTAAACAAGGAAAACTTGAAGGAGTATGGAAACAAGGCGATTTGTAACATATCTGAGTCAAAAATTGTAGAAGAAGCAAAAAAACTCAACAAGACACGTGCCCAGACCTCTATGCGATTGGCTGCCTCAGAAATGAATGGTGGAGTGGTTGCAATAGGCAATGCCCCTACAGCACTAGTAGAAGTGATTCAAATGATAAGGGAAAACGTAACACATCCAGCTCTTGTAATTGGCATTCCAGTTGGTTTTGTATGTGCAGTAGAATCAAAAGATGAACTTCAGACAATTGACACACCATACATTACAAACAAGGGTCGCAAGGGAGGAAGTCCTTGTGCGTCAGCAATAGTTAATGCATTGTTTAAGCTCGTAAAAGAAAAATCAAAAGGCTAACGAGTTTATCGACAATCAATAAAAATAGAATCCCCCAGTCTAGGCACAAAAATCTGCATGTTGTCGTAAAGAATAAGGTCTAGTATCTCAAAGAGAAACTATATGGTTTTCATGTCTTCATCAGGAAATACAAATCAAAAGGAATTAGACGATATTAAACAGGCTATCAACGACTTAACAAATATGATTGAAGGAAAACACATGAGATTGGAAGCGATACTTTCTCAGATAATAGAACGTGAGATGATAACTCAAGATTCCTACGATAAAATCATGAATTTGCTAATAGAATT
>JBGPWD010000122.1:0-3075 GCA_041492015.1 Nitrosopumilaceae archaeon | reverse complement strand
AATAAAAAGCGTAAAAGAATCTCAATAAATGATGGAAAAAATTGTTGTCGATACTAGTATCATCATAGATGGAGAAATTACAAAGTTAATTAAATCAGGCAGCCTGAAAAACTGTGAGATGATTATTCCTGTTGCGGTACTTGATGAGCTTCAATCTCAAGCTTCACAAGGCAAGGAATATGGATTTGTTGGACTAGAAGAAATAAAAAAAATTCGTGAGCTATGTGAAAAAAACAACATTACTTTGAGTTTTGAAGGTCAAAGACCAAGCATGGATGACATCAAGCTTGCAAGCCATGGAAGAATAGACGCAATAATAAAAGACATTGCAAAGAAAAATGGGGCTACCTTTTACACTGCAGATTATGTGCAAGCACTTGTTGCCCAAGCCGAAGGTGTAAAAACTAACTATTCAAAGCCAGACGTCAAAACAACGGGCTTGGAGTTTGAAAGATTTTTTGATCCCCAAACAATGAGCATACACCTAAAGGAAGGTACCAAGCCCATGGCAAAACGAGGAAAACCTGGCGCCTTTACCTTAATAGAACTAGAGGATAAAATTCTTACAAGAGACTATCTGAGTGGCATAACAACTCAAATCCTTGAAGCCTCAAGAATTAACAGGTCAGGAGAAATTGAGATTTCAAAACCAGGAGCATTGGTTATTCAATTCAAAGATTACAGAACAATAATAACGCATCCTCCATTTTCAGGCAGTTATGAAATTACAATAACGCATCCAATAGTAAAGTTATCCTTAGAGCAGTATACCATATCTGAAAAGTTGATGACGCGGTTTTCAGATAAAGCCGAAGGCATACTTATTTCTGGATCGCCAGGCTCTGGAAAAAGTACGTTTGCATCCAGTCTTGCTGATTTCTATTCCAAAAAGGGCAAGATTGTCAAAACTCTTGAATCCCCACGAGACTTGCAAGTTGATGTGAAGATAACTCAATATACTCACCTTGATGGCAGTTTTGAAAATTCAGCAGACATTTTGCTTCTAGTTAGACCTGATTATACAATTTTTGATGAAGTAAGAAGGTTTCAAGACTTTAGAGTATTTGCAGATTTGAGATTAGCAGGGGTAGGGATGGTGGGAGTAGTACATGCAAGCGCACCACTAGATGCAATTCAGCGATTTATTGGAAAAGTGGAGCTTGGCATGATTCCGCACATCTTAGATACTGTAGTATTTGTAAAAGCAGGAAACATTGCACAAGTTTACGAGCTAGAGTTCAAAGTCAAAGTTCCAACTGGAATGACTGAACAAGATTTGGCAAGACCTGTAATAGAGGTAAGAAATTTTGAGAATCACAATTTGGAATACGAGATCTATACCTATGGTGAGGAAAACATTGTCATTCCAATCTCAAAAGAAGCAAAAAGTGGGGGTATAGAAAAACTGGCTGAATCAAAAATAAGGGAAACAATACGCAGGTTTGATTCAGATGCAGAAATTGAGATCTTATCCAATAATAGTATCAGAGTACGGGTGGACAAGGAGGTCATGCCATTAATAATTGGTCGTGGCGGCTCTACCATAAATGAGCTTGAAAAAGATCTTGGCGTACACATTGATGTTGAACCAAAAGAAGGCACTAGTGGAAAAAGCGAGTGGTTTGAATTGTCCGAATCAGGAAATAATTTGATACTTGAAGTAGATGATAACAAAACAGGAATGTCAGTCGATATTTTTGTCAAAGACAAGATGGTAATGTCGTCATATGTTGGAAAAAAGGGGAGAATAATTCTTTCCAAAAAATCTGATACCGGTAAACGAATAATGAAGGCTGCAATGTCTAAAGAAGACCTTAGAATAATTGCACGGGACTAGTTATTCAAAATTGCCAAGAATCTTGGGATTTGATTTTAGGTACGTGATAAATTTTCTTAGTTGTTTTATGGTTTTTGGATTAAGATGGTGTTCTATTCCTTCTGCGTCTTTATTTGCAATGGCATGATCTATTCCTAGCATCCTAAAGAACTCTAGCAATATTCCATGTTTTTGTCGTATGGTATCTGCCACTAAATTTCCTTTAGCAGTAAGATTTATCCCATGGTATTTTTCATATTCCAAAAATCCGCCCTCATCTAGTCTTTGTAGCATCTTTGTAACTGAAGGTGCGCTGACATTCATATATCTAGAAATATCTATGGTATTTGCATATCCTTTAAGCTCTACTAGTTCTGATATCACCTCTAGATAATCTTCCATTCTTGAACTCGAATCTGTCTTGGCTAACTTGTGAGCTTGCTTTATAGACTCTAGTCTTTCAGTACGCTTTTCCTTCATATTCTTGTCCAGATACCTTTGAATGATATTAATCTGTTCTCTTGGTGTAAGAAATTTTTACCTCATTGTGATTTCTCTTTACCTTGAAATTTTAATTATCAAATAATAGTTATCAAGAGATGGACGAACATTATAGAAAGCATATTGCTAGAATTAAAAAAATAGGAGAATCTGCCAAAAGAAGAGTTGAGATTTACTCTGGGCTTGCCAATCTAGATGACAGGGGAACTGCCAGGTCCCTTGGAGCCTTGCAACGTGCACCTGCACCTGGAAAAAAACTACAAAAAATAGGGTTTATTTTATTTTGGATTCCAGAGCCACTCATGATAACAAATGTTGCTGCAATTCCAATGATCATAGCTGGAAAGTACCTAGACAAAGTTTACAATGGTGCTACTATTTCAGACGTGGGAGATGAAACTAGGGACACGATTGATACTTTAAACGATGTCAGAGAACACATTAGATAAAAAGATAATATTTTTATTATTTTTATTTTATTAACGAAAATTCACGTATGTATAATTAGATAATGGTTTTTCATGCCATTGGTTTTTAACTAGAACTTTTTCTTTATATCGCGTGGCATCTAGAGCCCAAGTCTTAATTCCCATAGCAATTGCTGCGGTAATAATAGGAGTGGTAGGAGTACTAACAATACCTGCTGATTCTAAACTTGGTGAAACTAAATTTTCAAAAGGAATAGTAAAGCTTGATGATATCACACTGGATGTTCAGATAGCTCAAACAGATTCCCAAAGGGCACGTGGTTTAATGTT
>JBGPWD010000032.1:0-7409 GCA_041492015.1 Nitrosopumilaceae archaeon | reverse complement strand
TGCATCCTCAGCTGGTCTTGACCTTAACAGACTTTTAGAAATTAAAAAAAAATATGGCAGCATAAGGAAATATCACAATAAAGAGAAAGATGCAAACGGACTAGAAATGATCAAGGGGATGGATGCAGATGTCTTAATAGAAACTACGCCAAGTAATTACAAAGATGCTGAACCCGGAATGTCACACATAGTAAACGCAATGAAAAATGGGTTACATGTTATTACGGTAAACAAGGGACCGCTTGCTCTTGCTTTTCCTTCATTGATAGAACTTGCAACATATAATCAAGTCCTGCTAAAATTTAGTGGAACTGTTGGCGGCGGTACACCAATTTTGGATTACGCAAAGAATAGTCTAAGAGGAGAAAGGATCGTATCCTTTCAAGGAATCTTAAACGGTACAACAAATTACATTCTAACCAACATGGCTAACGGAATGACTTTCAAGGCCGCACTAGCTGATGCAAAGAAAAGAGGGTACGTCGAAGCAGACGAATCTTTAGACATAGATGGATTTGATGCTGCAGCCAAACTTGTCATATTAGCTAATTGGATAATGGACATGAAAGTTACAATAAAAGACATCAAGCGCATAGGAATTCGCAATGTTACCACATCAGATATCAAAAAAGCTGCTTCTAATAATTCTGCAGTAAAACTAATTGCATCATGTAACAAGGATTTGATGGTCTCACCACAACAAATACATCTTGATGATCCACTATGTGTAAATGGCACATTAAATGCAATAACATTCAATTCTGAACACTCTGGTCAACAAACAATTATTGGTCGTGGAGCTGGAGGAATGGAAACGGCCAGTTCCATATTAAGAGATTTGTTAGACATAAGACAGGAAATGGCAAGACGTTGAAATCAAACTTATTATCTAAAAGTAAAACCGCAGAGACATTAGAAGAAATTCATTCTCAATGGAATATAGAAATGCCCAAAACTAAAACTCTTATGACTCATGAAATTGACGACGACATCAGCCTAATAACAGGCGAGGATTTTACTGCAATAAAGTTTGGGAAAATCTATTTACCTTTTTTATCTGAGACCGTTCTACTTGAGAAATTTCCAAAAGTTGTTGTAGATAGTGGTGCAATAAAATTTGTCTGTAACGGAGCAAATGTAATGAGGCCTGGCATCAAAAATTTTACCAAGTTTGATAAAGATCATATAGTATGTGTGGTGGAAGAAACCCACAACAAATTTCTTGCCGTAGGCAGATCGTTGGTATCAAGTGATGAATTGTCTAGTATTACAAAAGGGGAAGTAGTAAAAAATCTGCATTATATTTCAGATAGATTTTGGGAAGCTGCTAAAGAAGTAAAGAAATAACTATTTTTCAGTAAATTCTCTGCAACCGCTTTTGTCAACTACTAGTACATCAATTCCGTCACCGCTTGCAGTATCTCTCATAATAGCAGAACGGATAGATTTTACTGCTAGTGTTACAGCTTCTTTTTCTTTTATTCCTTGTTTGAATTCCTGATCAAGAACTCCTAGTGCCATTTCTGCACCAGTTCCCACTGCAGCATAGTCATCAGGTAAAACAGAACCTAATGGATCCAAAGTGTATATTGCTGGTGCACCATCAACTCCACCTACAATAACTTGAGTAAGTAATGGATAGTATCGTCTTTCATACATTAATGATGACATCATTTTTGCAACAGAATTTGGTGGAATTTCGCGTTTTAATTCCATTTTTCTGATTTTCGTTAGTGCTCGCATCTGCATTGCTAAAACTTGCATATCAGCTACTAATCCAGCACAACAAGCACCAACATAATCTGTTATTCTGAATGTTTTTTTCGTAGTCTTGCTTACAAGAAAGTTGCCATATGCTATTCTTCTTTCACTTGCCAAGACCACGCCACCATCGTAAGTTATACCGACTGCTGTAGCACCTGGCATATACACATAAGCCATAAATTCTGTGCAAAACGAGGACAATAAAGTCCTTTCTCTGGGCGGAAAATTGGAATTATGATCGATTGTTCTAAGAAATAGAAAAAAGAAGATGATACAAATGGATCGTGACAAACAACCCTCAAAAACTACCAAACTCACGAAAAAGACTCTAGTGGCAAATAGCGCAATTATCCTACATCCGCTACCCTCTGATCAATACAATAATTTCAATTCAAAAAAGAATTTTACATTTTATTAGAATTTGTTAAACTTGATTGAACTTATTCATTATTCTGCAAACACACTTTGTTGTCTTGTTAAGCAGGTCTATTCTTGCAAATTCATTGGGTGAATGAATCCTAGAGAATATGTAGGTGCCCCCAATTGAGATGCATGGAGCACAAAGAATCTTTGCGAACGAGTACATTGGCCCAGTCCCTGCAGAAGAAACACTTACTATAGATTTCCCAAATGATTCATTTGCGGCTTCTCTTACTTTAGAAACAAACGGATCAAAGATCTTTGTTTTAGATGCAGCTTCTCCATGAATCATTTTTATTTTAATATCACCAAATCCTTTTGATCTGAGATGACGTTTAAGTCTGTCAAGTTGCTTTAGAGGTTCCATCTTTGGTACAAGTCTAAAATCAATTTTTACAAGTGCCTGTGAAGGAAGTACGGTCTTTGCACCAGGACCTGTATATCCAGAAACAAAACCTGCAATATTACATGTTGGTTCACCGACCAAGGCTTTTCTAGCTGCAATCCCTGCCTTATTTGCCACAAACTTTTTGATTCCATATTCCTTTTTGAATTCTTTTTCATCAAATGGCTCAGATTGAATTAGTTTGAGCTCCTCTTTTGTAAAGGAATCTACTTCTTTATACCAGTCCTTGATGAGTATCTTTCCACTAGCATCCCGAAGTGTTTTTAACGCTTCCAAAAGTCTCCACGCTGGGTTTTCAATCAAAACAGCAAGACTAGAATGTGCATCGCGTATTGATTCTCTCACAGAAAGTTCAACATAAAGTAAGCCTTTCATTCCAAGACTGATTATCGGTCTATCCTTAGCATCAACATATCCAAATTCCCAAATGACTCCATCACATGAAAATTTTTTTTTATATTTTTTTAGATATTTTTCAACATGCATACTCCCGATTTCTTCTTCTCCTTCAATTAGGAATTTCACATTGCATGGTACGTCACCTTGTGTTTTTAGATAAGATTCAACCGCTTTTATTCTAGTAATTAACTCACCTTTGTCATCAGCAGACCCACGTCCAAAGATCTTGTTTCCTTTAATTTTACCACTAAACGGTTTGTCATCCCAAAGATCAAATGGTTCAGCAGGCTGTACATCATAATGATTGTAAAATAGAAGTGTTTTCTTTGGATTTTGTTTGGATCTTACCTCTCCATATACAACCGGTGGAATTCCTTTTCTAAGATAAAGTATTTCTGAATGAATTCCTGAATTTCTCATTATTTTCCCCACAAGCCTAGCACATTCTTCAAGACCTTCATTTTTCGCAGAAACGCTAGGTTGTCTAATTAAAGTTTGAAGATCTGAAATGAGTCCTTTCATGTTGATATCTACATATTGAAGTACTTGCATCAAAGTCACTTTATCCTGTCAAACGGTTTCATTGCATCAGAAATAAATTCTATGAGATCCGTTGCTACAATGTGTAATCCGTGTTTTCTTTGAGCAAGTATTCCTGCCTTTCCGTTTATAAAAACTGCAGCTGCCGCAGACTCTAGCGGATCACGATTTTTTGACAACATTGCTACAACTACTCCAGAAAGTACATCTCCTGTTCCACCAACAGTCATTGCTGGCGTATTTTTTACATTTAGATACGTCTTTTGCCCATCACTGACAATGTCAGTAGGTCCCTTTAGCAATATTGTAAGACCATTTTCTTTGGCGTGTTTTTCCACAGTCAAAATTCTCTCTTTTTTAGAATCTAAGGGAAGTTCCCCAAACAATCTTTTGAATTCACCTGCATGTGGAGTGACTATAACTTTTTTATTTTTAATCATGGGCAAGATATCATGTACTAAGGCACTTGCATCAAGAGATAATCTTACATCTTTTTTCAAAAGTGAGGTTACAAGTAACTTTAATGCTTCAATGTCTTGTATTGCCAAGCCCATTCCTATTGTAGCTGAATCTAGTTCTTTTGGTATGACACCAAGAAGTTTGTGCACAGCACCTCTTGTAAGCTTTGAATCAACTAAAGGAAGTACAATAAGATTTGGCGATATTGCTCTAGTTGCTTGTACGTTTATTTTTGGAACACAGGTGTACACCAAATCTGTTCCACACCGTAGTGCCGCAAGTGATGAAAGTATAGGGGCCCCGTGATAGAAGTAGCTACCACCTATAACTAGAACCTTCCCGTTGTCACCCTTCCGTGATGAAAACTTTCTTGGTGGAATAAAATTTTTTACTATAACAGCCTGTAAAATCTTATTTGCCAACACCGGTAATCTTCTTTTTGAGTGAATAAACTTTCCTTGTTAGAAACTAGAGGATTACTCTTGTCACCACTTGAGGTTTAATTACTCTACTGAATCTTCTAATTCAACGTCCACTTTATGGAATCTATTCTTAAATGCTCTTGGGCTCGAAACTTTTCGTGCAAAGGCAACGTATGTGGTATGACCTATACTACGAAATGAATGTCTAGTTTTACCCTCTCTTGCCTCAATAGTTCTGACAATTTGTTCTGTACATTCAATATCATAAAAGTCATTTTCGTTAAGAGAAGTTGCGAGTTTTTCTAGCTGATTCATAGTAGGACATATTGCAACAAACGCTCCACTTCCTTTGAGCATCTTTCTTGCTTGAGGCACTACAGACCAAGGATCACCCAAGTCTACTACAACCATATCAGCATCAGTAATTGGAACTTTCTTTACTGATTTTATGTCCAGCTTTTCCATTGTTACAAATTTTGCAACACCTGCTTTTTCGATATTTTTCCTTGCGATTTCCATAAAATTTGGATCCACATCAAAAGTGTATACATGCCCTCGCGGTTTAACAATACTTGCAAGAAACGTAGTAAGAGAACCGCTTCCAGTTCCAATCTCTACAATTTTCTGTCCACTTTGCAATCCAGTTCTTGCCGCAATATACCCTAGATCTTTTGGATATACTATCTGAGTGCTGCGTTGACTTTTCATAATGTAATCATGGATTGTGGGTTCAAACAAGTAGATGTATTTCCCTTTGTTTGTTTTAATTGTGGAACCAAATTCCTTTCCTATGACATCTTTATGATTAATTACACCGACATGAGTATGAAACTGCTGTTTTTTTGATGCCTTCATCAACCATTTTTTTGAATCATTATAAAAAAATAGGACGTAAGAATTTTGTTTTATTTTCTTCACAGAAATAAAGCTAATACCATATGGATAAGAATTTACCTGTTACATTCTAGAGGGAGAACTAATTCCAAGCAAATCAAGCGCTTTAGCAAGTGTTTCTTTGAAGCAATACACAATGCAAAGCCTCTCATTTACCAGGGAATTGTTCTCAGCAGTTAGGACCTTTACATGTTCGTAAAAGGCATTAAATGTAACCGCAAGATCATAACAATAACGTGCAATTATCTTTGGTGACAAATTTTTTGCAGCATCTTCTATCTGAATGTCAAACTTCCCAATTGCCTTAACTAGATTTAATTCATATTTAGTTACAAGGTCCATAAATGATACATCAAATTGGGGTTCAGTTTCAGCTTTTTCTAAAATTCTTGCAGCCCTTGCATATGCATATTGGATATAAGGACCAGTATCACCTTCTAAGCTAAGAGATTCAGTCAAATCAAATGTAATTTTTTTATCAAGATCTTGTTTTATCATTGCATAACGAAGTGCTCCCACGGCAACTTGTTCTGATATCTTTACTAGTGAAAGCTCATCAAGTTCTGGGTTTCTCTTTTTTGCTTCTTCATATGTTTTTACACCAAGTATATACAAAACATAATCAGCGTTGACATAGATTCCTTTTCGTCCTGACATTTGCATCTGCTTGCCAACAGTATCCACACCAAGTGTCTTTGCAGTTTCTGCACTCAGAGTCACAGATTCATAACCTAAATGAAAATACGCCCCTTCCTGTGACTTGAAGTCAGACATTATCTTTGTAATTATTTTTTGTAAGCGAGATTGGCGTGAATCAATAACAGTTATCACTTTTTCACCCGTAAAATCAAGTTTGTTCCCAGTTTTTTCAAGTGTCGTTTCCCATAGAACTCGTCCATTTGTCTGTTCTGCATATTTTTTATAATAAAATGGATCTTCAAGCATTCCAAGCTTCCATGCGGCATATGGAATGTCTTTTGCAATGTATGTTGCTATGCCATTGCTTCGCACTAGAACCTTATCTTCCTCATCTGCAGATTTTATAACCCAACAACTTTCATTCTTGCCTTCCTTTTCAAGGTAAACTATACCCATTAATTTCATTTTTTCAAACACTATTTTCCATAGGTTTGACCTAACAATCTGTGACTCAAAATTCAAGCAATCGTATGTAACTCCAAGACGCCAACAAGTCTTTAGTTGTTCATCAAGAACCTTTCTCGTGATTTCATTAGCAAACTTGGCAATCTCAGAAGTACCTTCTTCTAATTCCTTGAGCACTTGAGTTCTTTTCTCTACTAGATTTGGATCAGTTTCATATTTTTCTGTGACATGAACATAAACTACATCTCCACAATAATGATCAAATTTTTGATCTTTTGGTGGTTCTGGAGAAAATCCACCATATTTGAAACCTACTATAATGTCTGCAACTTGTAAACCAGAATCATCAACATAGTTTAGCACCCTCACATCATACTGTGCTTTATGTAATATTCTTGAAATTGTGTCACCTATGATGATATTTCTCACATGACCTACATGTAATGCCTTGTTTGGATTTACGCTAGTGTGTTCTACTACAATTTTCAAATTTTTTCCAACATTAATGTCACCATATTTTTTTTGTGCTGCAGATTTTATTGTAGAGTTATTTAATTCAACAAAATTTGCAACAAAGTTCACATATCCTGATGGATGAGCAGTTACTTCTTTTACAAACTTACCAGTGTACTTCCCGTATTCTTTTGAAATAATCTCTGCAATCTCAAAAGGTCTTTTCTTGAGATTCTTTGCAAGTAAGAATGCAATATTACAGCTTACATCACCAAATTCGGATCTTGATGCCTCAGATACCTCGAAATCAACTTGAGGGTAATTGAGTTCGCCAGAAATCTGTTTTAGCCTTGATCTAATTTCATCAAATAACAGTCTAAGCGTCATACATCCTACTCCCTTGATAATTGAAGTTCAATATACTCCAGTGCCTCAATAACTCCGTCACCAGCATTTCCTGCTACAGTCATTGTTGCTTGTGATTTAACATCTTCTGCAGCATTCCCCAAAGCCACGCTCAATGCCGTTGCCTTGAACAATGGAACATC
>JBGPWD010000183.1:0-2118 GCA_041492015.1 Nitrosopumilaceae archaeon | reverse complement strand
AGATTTTGACCAATCCTTATCAAGTCCATACTTAATCCTAGGTAGAGAAAGGCTAGGGAATTGGCAAAAAAGGCAATCATTTCCCAAAAATTAGAAGTAAATGCTCTCACCTTTGGGCTGATGATTTTTTCAAACTTCATGGTTATATTTCCAAAGTATAAACCAGCCACAGCTGCTGCTATTAGACCTGATACCCCTACTGAGTTTGCAACTACTACTGAACCAAACATTACTGCCACTGAAAGAGCTGTCTCCGAAAATGGATCATCTAATAACTTGTGCAATCTGTGTGCTGCTGCAGAAATAGCCAACCCGATCGCTATTCCGCCAAAAAATACTAGTGCAAAATGTTCTATTTCTTCAATTATGTTTACATTAATCTTGCCAACAAGATTTTCTGTTCCAAGTGATGAACCCTGAGCTGCGGCAATAGCAATTATTGATGAAAATATTATGACACCAGTAGCATCGTTGAAACTTGCTTCAGACTCCATTAACGTGGCAAGCAACTTTGGAACCCTCACTCTCTTGAATACCTCAATTACGATAGCCGCATCTGTCGGTGCAATTAAAGCTGCAAAAGCAAAAGATACGAGAAATGGTAAACCTGCCACATAGACTAAAAGAAATCCTCCAATCAAGGTAGCAAGAAGGATTCCAACAGTCGCTAACAAAAGTGCTGATATTTGAATCTGTTTGAATTCTTCATGTTTGATTTTCATCATAGCTTCAAAAATTAATGGTGGTACTATGAAATACAGAATTAGCTTTGGATCAACTTTAAACTGGGCAATATTAGCAAGGTTAAATCCTGTAAAATGAGACAGAGATATTGCAATTCCTACTCCAACAAGAACCATTGTATATGGAATTTTTATTTTGGAGGCGATCACTGATGCAATAAATATTGTTCCAAGAAAAATTGGAATCAAATACTCTGTACTCAAAAATTGTGTGAAACCCACATCAGCCATTGATTATATTTTTTGTCTCCAAGTTATAAAAAGGGTTCCAAGTTATCTTTTATCTTGAATTTTAATTTGTACAAGGATTGAACTAAATTATCTGAAAATTTATGTGGCGAATTCTTGCCTTGTAGTTTCTAGAAAATTTGAATTAATTCTAATTCGCTCCAAAGTCTGTGCAAGCTTCATCTCGGTTCCAGCTGTTTTGTGTTTTGTAAAGAAGCGTTTTATTTCTTGTTCTTTTTTGATATCCGATTGTGTAGACATGGTACTGATGATTTTGTTCAGTAATGGATTGCCCACTCCAAACCTTATTACTATTTTTCTCCAATTCTTTTTTATCCATGGCCATACCAATTCCTTTCCATAGGGATTGGAAATCATTTTTGAAATTGGTACAAACAAGTTTTGAGAACGCACTTCCTTTGATAAAGCGAACTGTAATGATTTTGAAAGCAGCGTTTTATCTTGAAAGTTAGACAAGGCACCAAGGAATCTTATTTTTTCTTCTTGGGTTACCGCCTTTTTGTACAGTTTTCTTAAAAGTTGGTAGGTTTTCTTATCACCATTCCAAGCTACAAGAGAATACACAGCACTGCGCAAGTCTGGATCAAGTGAGCCAGATTTTAAGAAATTAGCAAATCTTTTTTGAGCCTCTTCTAAAATCTCATCATCGCCAAGCTTGCCAATAGAACCAATTATAGAGCTTCTAAGAAGGGCATCTGTAGATTTTTCTGCCTTTCTTGGTTCCCATCCTAATCTATCAAATATTCTCCTAAAGTATTCCTTGTTGTATTCCTTGATCTCATCTCCAAATCCTTCCTTAGATAACAGACCATAAGTGAAATTCAAGTTGCTTACAATGTCTGCTGAAACAAGATAATCATCTTCTTCAAGGTAGAATTTCACAAACTCTAGATATTTCTTTAGGGAAATTTGGTTGGAAAGGCAAAGAGCAAACAGATCATGTTGGAGACTCCAGCGGTCTACATTGCCTAGTTTCTTTTCTTGTACAAGTTCTCCTAGTTTCTCTAGTGTCAAGTCATCGTATTTTACTCTGTAGAAACCTTTCTGACCCGAATTTATCTTAAACCAACCAAACTCGGTATCGATTGGAATTGTTATGGGCTTGGTCATCAACTTGGAAACAAGT
>JBGPWD010000134.1:0-2855 GCA_041492015.1 Nitrosopumilaceae archaeon | reverse complement strand
TGGGACTAATTTCACGCCGTATTTTCGTATTAAATAACTATCGATGATTTGATTAATTACGTTTTATTGCTTGAAAAAAATTTCAATTTTGATAATTAACCGAAAAATTTTTTGACAGATCAAACAGATATATGCAATGCCGGAAATTACGATCTCGTGTCTGGGACGTCAACCTCAGAGGGAGGATATGTCTGTGCTCCATATTTGCATAACGAGAATTCATTTCAATTAAAGGAAACTTTGCAGAACTCTTCATACATAGATGACATGTAATTTGTTACTGCAACCTTTTCCGAGGATGGCCGTGCTTTTTTTCCTTCATACACAAACACCTATCTGCTTGCTAGATTCAATGACCAAAAAACCGTAATAAAACAAATTAAAAAATACAAGCAGGACAAATCTACGTTTGTTTTTACCAAAGACGATGAGTTTTTTCAAAGAGAAGTAGATGGCAAGCTGAATTTTGTTTCAGTATATTATCTGGAATATGGGCAATCAAATGAAGATATAACTGATATTGCAACAATTATTGGAAAGCGTAACAAGGTAAGAAGGGCAGAAACTGGCCACCTTGATCTTTCCTCAACAAAAGAACCCAAGTTTACATTTCCATATGGACAAAACTTGGTTATGCTAGAGATATCTGGTGGTGACTCGCATCAATGCGATACCAAGTATTGTGAAAAAACAAGACGTGAAGTGGCAAGAAAAGGGATAAAGTTAACAAACCTTGTTTCACTTTCTGTACTTGATAAAATAAAATAATCGATCGTAGATCACAATTATACAATAGAAAAGTTATATACTCTACCAAATTCTGTTTTGGTGATGAGTAAACCTTCTGAACTTGGCGCATTAAAAATTGGTTCTTACATTTTACTTCCTGTTGACAGCCCAAATCAAGAACCATGTAAGATAGTTGAATATGATACCAGTAAACCAGGCAAACACGGTGCTGCAAAAGCAAGAATTGTAGCAGTTGGGATATTTGACAAGAAAAAATATCCTCATGTGTCTCCTGTCAGCGCACAGATACAGGTGCCGCTAATTGACAAACGCGTGGGATCAGTCATATCAAAAACAGAATCCATAATACAAGTAATGGATTCTGAAACCTTTGAGGTCTTTGATGTATCTCAAATTGAAGATGAAATAAAAGGCAATGTTGTACAAGGTCTAGATGTTGAATACTGGAAGGTAATGGACAGAACTATTATAGTACGAATCAAAAGCAGCTAGTTGTGGATGCTAATGATGAGGAGAAAAGCCTTCTGATATCATGATGAAGATTATGAGTATTGAAGCATCCAGGCTTTTCTAGGCACAAATGTCTAGAATAAGAAATATACTATCTAATGCCTAAAAATAACACATGAAGGGTCTCTGCCATGTGTGTCTGACATCAAATGTGGAGATCAGAGTACAAGACAATCTTTCATTATGTGAAAAATGTCTCAAAAAAATACACGGTCTGGAAAAAAATTAATTTGATACCATGTTACGAGATTGAGATTTGAAACTAGCAGCACTATACTCTGGTGGCAAGGACAGCACATTTGCAATTTATCTGGCAAAACAAGACGGACATGATGTGACGTGTCTTGTGACAATTTTTCCGCTATCTGATGAAAGCCAATTTCTTCATTACCCAAATGTTTCCATGACAGTACTCCAAGCGGAATCAATGAAACTGCCACAACTTTCTAGCTATGCTGATTCAAATGACACCAAAATAGAACTATCAGAATTAGAATTTCTTTTGGCACAGGCAAAGCAAGTTTTTGGAATAGAAGGAATAGTTCATGGCGGGATACTATCCGAGTTTCAAAAAAACCATTTTGAAGATACCTGCAAAAAATTAAGCTTGAAAATAATTTCACCGTTGTGGGGAATAGATCAAAAACAATACTTGGAAAAATTAATTGAATCTGATTTTAAATTTATAATTACAAGTGTTTCTTCTGATGGTTTGGATGATTCATGGCTTGGCAGAGAGATATCACAAAAAGACATTGATGATTTGGAAAAACTTTCCATAAAACATGGATTTAATCTGTCCTTTGAGGGCGGCGAAGCAGAAAGCCTTGTTCTTAACTGTCCCCTTTTTTCAATGTCCCTTAAAATCATAAAATCAAACAAAATCTGGGATGGGTACAGAGGAAGATTTGAAATAACCGAAGCAATGTTACAATAACAATGCTTGACAATTTAAAAAATGGCCTAAGAGCTGCACTAAAGAAGCTAGTAAATTCTTCAGGAATAGATGAGGAACTAATCAAAGAACTGGCAAAAGACATTCAGCGAGCCCTTTTACAATCTGATGTCAACGTTAAACTAGTCTTTGAGATAACAAAAAATCTTGAGGAACGCTCGCTTAAGGAAACCCCTCCCCCAGGGCTTTCAAGAAAGGATCACATTGTAAAGATATTGTACGATGAATTGGCAAAGCTTCTTGGTACTGAAAAACTATACACGTTTCAGCCTGGAAAGCTAAACAAGGTACTCTTGCTTGGAATCCAAGGGAGTGGCAAGACTACCATAACAGCAAAGCTTGCCAAATTTTTGACTAAATCTGGATATCGTGTAGCAGTAATTGGTGCAGATACTTTTCGACCAGGTGCACTAACACAGCTAAAGACATTGTGTGAAAAAGCAAACGTCGAAGTCTTCGGAGAAGAGGGGAACAAAGATTCACCGCAAGTTGTTAAAAACGGTTTGAAACATTTTGAGACTGCTACTCTTGATATCATACTAATTGATACAGCTGGAAGGCACAAAGAAGAAAAAGATCTACTAGAAGAGATGAAACAAATAAGCAAAGTTGCAAATCAGGATCTTACTTTACTTGTAAT
>JBGPWD010000037.1:0-6809 GCA_041492015.1 Nitrosopumilaceae archaeon | reverse complement strand
CCCGTACATACTAATTTTCCTGATGCAAAAATCAAAATCACTGTTTTTGGATCAAGCATTCTGTGTATCAGGCCAGGAAATTGTTCTGGTTCATACATACTTCTTGGGAGGCTTCTTGCCGCTCTTTCTAGGTGAACTTTTCCACCAAGATTTACTGAAGCCACAATATTTTGTATAACAACAACGGCATCTTTTTTGATTTTTATTCCGCCTTTTCGAAGCTTTTGTACTACGGTTCTTACTACTTTAATAGCTTCTTCTTCTGATTTTCCTCCAGTACAAACAAACTTTCCGGAACTGAAAATCAGTGTTGCAGTCTTTGGTGATTTTATTCTAAATACTAATCCAGGAAACTGCTCAGGGTGGTATTCTGTATCTGGAAAATTTTTTGTTATTGCATTGAGATCAATTCTTTGATCAACAGATGCCGAAGCTACAACATTTACAATACTTACTATAGGTTTTGTTTGAGGCATACTGGTTCGTCATATCTCCATTATATATACTCAATAATGTTTTGTCATACAAATGATCTAATTTTTAGGATCTCGGCAAGTTTCCATATTTGTCAAACTTGGCCTGTACGGCCTTGCTTGCATTGCCATACTTTACATTGAGGTCGTTGTTAACTTGTGAAATCTCACTTCGATGGGTGGTAGCATTTTGAATGAATGCATTTCTTGCCTGGTCATTACTGCCTCCGTTTTGAAGAACTTGGTTCTTGGCAGCAAGACCTTCATTTGTTTTCTGTTCCGTAAAGTTAAACTGGCCCCAGAAAATGGTCTGAACGGTTTGATTTACTTGTGAAACAAATACAGCGTATGCATTTCTTGGTGTAAACGGATTAAATTGTGCAAACCAGCTTCCAAGGTCAAACTGCAGTTGCTGATTGGCAAGTGCTCGTTGACTTTCTACAATTTTCTTTTCTTCTTCAATTTGCTTCATCTTTGCATCCTGTTCTGCTTGTTGCTTTTTTACAATCTCTACATTTTTGAGAATTCTAGATGCAACGGGGTCTTGATTTATGTTATTCCCAGATACAGTTTTAGAATTATATTGTTGAGATTGTGATACCGGGACACCATTGACAAAAAATGTCGTGCTAGCAAGCCCGATTCCATAACCGCCTTTTTGTGCCTTGACATTTACTAGGTACTGTGCAGGGCCAACAGGATTTTCATACTGGTATCTGAATTTACCATCGTTGTCTGTAAAAGTTCCAAAGGTTCCATAAGAAGTACTGATACTGACTTGGGCATTTGCGATTGGCTTGCTTGCTTGATTTGTAACAGTTCCAACCAATACTGGAATCTCGCTTGATTTAAGAGGATTTTTTTCTGGTTTTACCATAACTACTAAACCTCCCATAGGTACGATTGCATATGCAGTATGAACGAGTAAGACCGATGAGAGCATTATTGCTAGGAAGAGGCCTGTTCTCATTTTGTTTTGTTTTGATTTGAAATTATAATTAATGGTATCAATTGTTTTGATCAATCAATGTACAAAATTTAGAGTTGAAGCAAAAACCTGAACACAAATAGCTTCTGCCGTTTTATAGATATGCCTGAACTCACAGTGACCCTTTATAATCATCGGACTCGAATCTTTGAATTCAGACTTGTGAAGAGTCTGAATGTTTTTAATCATCGAGTTATATTTGAAAAACAGCACCTAAGAATTATGTTGATTGATTTTTTAAAACCCATATTTGAGAATCCTATATTTGTAAAGTATGGGTTATTAGGGCTTTTTCTGAATTGTGTTTTTGCTTCAATAATTCCATTTCCAATCGTAATAACGTCAACAGCGTTACTTATGAATGGTCAAAGTGCTTTAATGGTATTTCTAATCATGTCCGTAGGTTCTGTAATAGGTGGAATTATAACATATTTTATAGGATACGATGGAAAAAAGATGTACAAACTATTAAGGAAAACCCATGGAGAAGAACATTATGAGAAAAGCTTTGGATGGTTAAACAAACATGGTTGGAGCGTAATCTTTGCTTTAAGTTTGGTACCAATACTGACAGAGATTGTGACCGTAATAGCTGGCGTGAAAAGATATGATTTCAAGAAATTTGTGTTATCTATGGGCGTAGCAAGGACAACGAGTGCATTTGCCTCAGTTTATTTCGGCAGCATTTTTGTTCACTATTTTAATTTCTTAAAATAAATCAAAAATAAAAAACTTGGAAAGAAGTTTTGTGGCTGCTCAGATAAGCTTACTGCATATTTTTTGTAAAATTGTTTTAAAAAAAGTTGAACGAGTCAGAGAACTTTCTCACGTCTGTATCTGTTCTTAATATATCTAGTATGATATTGCCCGTGAGATGATTCATACTTCATCAAACCATCATAGATCTTTTTTGGTACGCCAAAGTATTGATAGATTCCACCTTGATGAAATTCTATTTCTAATATTTGCGTCGGTTCATCATAACCAACTGATCTCAGATCACTAGACTTGATTCGTATTCTTTCCATACTTACTCAAATTTTATGGAACTATCTTTCAAAAAACTACTGAATCCAACTGTCGCGCTAAACTTTTTGGATTTTTGTTGAATTTACTGACTATGTATTGTACTTTATCATCGCCTTCCGGTAAGGGATTGGCACATCGCCCACATTTTGGCAAAGTAACTACTGCGTCATAATCAATCTCTCCAATGAACCTGTCACAGTTGGAACAACGGATTGATTTTTTATCATAAATATTCATTACACTACGTAATACGCGTTCATCTCTAATAAACCGGCTCAATGCGGCGTTTACAGTTGTGAAAAACCAGATTTCATTCACATTTTGATTGTAAATGAAACGATCCGATTAATTATCAGTAAAAACATTTCTAGTCTACGAAAAAAAATACACAAATCACATATACTGAAGTTTCAAATAAAATTAAAATTATACTGAAAGATTGTGTGGTGTTATCATTTCCAATAAAATGGACGACTGATTTGACATGACCAACCTTTACCACATGTTACCAGAAGAGATAGACAAGCTTGTCACAGGAATGGGTCAGCCATGCTATCGCGCCGACCAGTTGCTCCAAGCACTGTATCACGAGTCACCTAAGGACATATCTGATCTGCGTCAGATCCCAAAAGCTATGCAAGATGCGCTAGTTGCAGCTGGATACACCATCGATTCCGTAAGCGAAGTCCATCGCGTTGCAAGTAAAGATGGACAGACAACAAAGTTGCTCCTCAAGTACGGCGATGGAACTATGATCGAGACTGTCCTCATGCAGTATCCATCTAAAGACAAAGGTCATCCGCGGTCTACTGTCTGCGTTTCTACTCAAGTAGGTTGTGCTATGGGTTGTGTGTTTTGTGCCACCGGGCAGATGGGTTTTGAACGGAATCTACAGGCCGATGAAATAGTTGCACAGGTTATCCACTTTGCTCGTGTCCTCCGCGAACGAGGTGAGCATGTCACCAATCTTGTCTTCATGGGGATGGGTGAGCCACTGGCAAATTATGCCGAGACTATCCAAGCTGTCAGACTACTGACACATGCACGAGCTTTTGGACTGGGGCAACGACACATAACCATTTCCACCATTGGGGTCATCCACTTGATAGACCGTCTTGCTGACGAGCAACTCCAGATTGGGCTTGCCATCTCACTCCATGCACCAAATGATGAGCTGCGTCGCCGGTTGGTGCCAACAGCTGGACCTCATTCGGTCGAAGATTTGTTCTTGGCATCAAAGCGCTACTTCAAGAAGACTGGGCGCCGCATTACTTTTGAATATGCCATTATTGACGGTGTCAATGATTCGCCCGAAATTGCAGCTGATCTAGCTCGTCTCTTGAAAGGTAACGGCGCTCATGTGAATTTGATTCCCGTAAACTCAACTGCTGGTGATTTTCAGCGCCCAGAGCAACGACGTGTACACGAATTCCAACGAGTGCTCCGCAAAGGCGGTGTGAACTGTACGGTACGGGTAGAGAAGGGCTCAGAGATCTCTGCAGCTTGTGGCCAGCTGAGAACCGACGTAGTAAAAAAGATTACAAATTCAAACATGGATTGAAAAGAGTTCATGGTTTAAAGTCATGTCAAGAGATCATAATAGCAAAAATTACAGTTTAAAATCTAGCGAATTATTGTATTAACAGTACTTGTGAGATGTAGGATTCTATTTCTTATCTATGTCTTGTCGTAAATTGATCGTTTTTTCTTATTTTCAATTTTGTTCTTTCTTGGGTTGCAATTATAATTTCAGATTCTAAAATCCTTTTTGCGTCTTGACTAAGATTCAAATCTTTGAGTTGTTCATTCTTTTCATTAATTTTCTTTGTGTAACTTTCAATCTGATCGTCTATTCCTTCCAAACTCATTATTTTTCTAAGTTAGACTAATTATTTAGCAATTTCTATTCGTCAGATTCGTTCCGCCTTTTAGTGTCAAACCATAATCTCTTTTCAATCCCTGTTTGAACTTGTAATCTTCTCCACCATATCTGTCCGCAACTGACCACAAGCGGCAGAGATCTCCGACCCCTTCTCCACTCGTACCGTACAGTTAACACCACTTTTACGGAGAATTTGTTGGAATTCATGTACCCGTCGTCGCTCCGGACGCTGAAAACCACCGGCGGTAGAGTTAACAGGAATCAAATTTACATGAGCGCCATTGCCTTTCAAGAGCTGAGCTAGCTCAGCTGCAACCTCGGGTGAATCATTGATACCATCTATAAGTGCATATTCAAAAGTAATGCGGCGTCCTGTCTTTTTGAAGTAGCGCTTTGATGCCAAGAACAATTCCTTGACAGAATGTGGTCAAGCTGTTGGCACCAACCTGAGACGTAGCTCATCATTTGGTGCATGAAGAGAAATTGCTAGTCCAATCTGGAGTTGCTCATCGGCAAGACGGTCTATCAACGGGATGATGCCAACTGTGGAAATGGTTATGCTTCGTTGTCCAAGTCCAAATGCTCGTGCATGTGTTAATAGTCTGACAGCACGAATAGTCTCGGCATAATTTGCAAGCGGTTCACCCATACCCATGAAGACAAGATTTGTCACATGCTCTTCTCGTTCACGGAGGACACGAGCAAAGTGTAACACTTGTGCAACAATTTCTTCTGCTTGTAGATTCCGTTTAAAACCCATCTGTCCTGTGGCACAAAACACACAACCCATGGCACAACCAACTTGAGTCGAAACGCAGACAGTAGACCTAGGATGAATTTTGGTCTTTGATGGATACTGCATAAGCACAGTCTCAATCATAGTTCCATCGCCATACTTGAGAAGCAACTTTGTTGTTTGCATGTCTTCGCTTGCAACACGATGAGCTTCACTTGCAGAGCTAATTGTATATCCTGCTGCAACTAGCGCATCTCGCAAAGCTGCGGGAATCTGACGAAGATCAGACATGTCCTTAGGTGAATCATGATACAATGCATGAAGTAACTGGTCTGCACGATAGCGAGGCTGGCCCATTTCTGTAACAAGCTTGTCCATCTCTTCCGGTAACATGCGGTAAAGGTCGGTCATACAAGATTCACCGCTAATTTTATTGGAAATGATAACACCGCATTATCTTTCAATATGGGTTTAATTTTATTTTCAACTTCATAATATGTGGTTTGCATATTTTTTTCGTAGACTAGGAATGCTTTTGCCGATAATTAATCGAATCGTTTTGCTTACAATCAAAATAAGAACAAAATTAGAATTTTTACATGTGTTTTTAGCTTCTAAACGTGATGATATTTTTAGAAATCAGGAAAAAAATTCATCTAGTATATCATTAATTCTTTTTCTTCAAGCATCGTGTGCAGGTTGTTTACCGATCTGTATACATCAGATTCTTTTTTTGCACCTGTACAAACAAGCTTTCCTGATGCAAAAATCAGAATAACCGTTTTTGGATCAAGCATTCTGTGTATTAGTCCGGGAAACTGCTCTGGTTCATACATGCTTCGCGGCAAACTTCTTGCAGCTCTTTCCAAGTGAACTTTTCCATTAAGGTTTACGGAAGCTACGATATTTTGAATTGTTATGACAGGATCATTTTTTACTTTTATTTTGCCCTTTCGAAGCTTTTGTACTACACTTCTTACTGCACTAATTGATTGTTCTGTAGATTTTGCACCCGTGCAAACCATCTTTCCAGAACTAAAGATGAGTGTTGCAGTCTTTGGCAATTTTATCCTAAACACTAGTCCTGGAAATTGTTCAGGGTGATATTCCGTATCAGGAAATTTTTTTGTGATTTCAATGAGATCAAGTCTTTGATCAACAGATGCTGAAGCCACGACATTTTCAATACTTACCATTGGCTTAGTTTGAGGCATACTGACTCTTCGATATATACCCGTTATATATACTCGGTAAGTATTTGTTATACAAACGATCTAATTTTTAGATATAATATCTGAATTTAGAATTCCCTGTGGCATGTAATTTATTAGAATATGACTCAATTGAACAAAAACTACATCTGTTAGGGTATGATAGAAAACATGTTAAAGGCATGAATTATAAAAAATTCAGAGAATCTAAAAAAGATCATTTTGTCACAAAAGATGGCAGATTCACAAAGGCAGAGATCATAAAACAGCTTGAAAACTGGTTAACGCAAAGACTAGGAGAACCACAGGATTTCTTTGATAAAAACAAAGTAAACGAAGATTGAAAATATCTTATCGCTTTGAGGCTATCTTGTCATGAATTTGTGCTAGAATTAATTCTGCTTTTTCCTTGTTTTCAAATGATTCTATTTTTTCATCCATTATCGCATCGATTTCATAGCTTTTGTCCACCAAGACATCAGCTACATGG
>JBGPWD010000112.1:0-3245 GCA_041492015.1 Nitrosopumilaceae archaeon | reverse complement strand
TTCAAAAACCATACATATTTATATCGCTTTTTTCATTTTTCCTGAAAACTCTGGAACTGATCAAGAGAAATTGATATAATTTTTATAATAATTTTCATTATTTTATATAGAAAATTCCGATCCATGCTTAAATACTTAGTAATACTATAAGAAATTACAAGGAAAAGTGACTGAAGAAAATGACATGTAAAGGAATATGCACAAGGTACAAGGCACAGAAGCCAGTAGGTACGGGTCGTTATGCATCAGGACAGAAGAGATGCCAGATTTGTGAAATTTTCATAAAATGGGAAGGTCTTTGGTGTCCATGCTGTGGATATAGACTGCGAACAAAACCACGAAACCTAAAATACAAAGCAAAACTGCGTGCTAGAGTCGAAGCTGATTCTCAATTAGAAGCAGTTGCTATAAAGGCTGCGGAAGTAGAAGAGATAGAGGTAGAGGCAGTAGCAGTAAAAAAGTCCATAAAAAGGACTAAAACAGCAAAGATGGCAAAGACTCCTGTGAAAAAGATGGCAAAGACTCCTGTGAAAAAGATGGCAAAGACTCCTGTGAAAAAGATGGCAATAGAGCCGGTAGCAATAAAGGCATAGCTGACGTAGATTATTGATGTCCCAGGTCGGTTATAAGAAAAAAACCGTCACAGTGGATACAAGAGATTTCTTGGTACAAGTACTACCGTTTGATAATGGAAATTTTATTTCTATAACTGAAGGAAAAGAAAAGATCGGTGCTATGGTAGTGTCAATTGGTTCTGGAACTCGTACCAGTACTGCTACTATAATTCCATCAAAATCAGATTCTTTTTTTTTAAAACTGGTTTCTGAGCGTGTAGCATCTACAACAAACGGAATTTGTGTTGTGTCACTTAACATACAAAAAGAACTCGGACTAGAAATGATGAAGGTAGTTATGAATGAAATTATGGAAATTGTAAAACAATGACTGATTTACGAGCTTATCTTGACCAGATAAAGAAACTAAATGAATTATCCATTGTAAAAAAGAAAGTCTCCACAAAATATGAGATTGCCGCTGTTACCTCAAAAATAGATTGTGGCAATGCAATTTTATTTGAAAATATAAAAGAAAGCAAATTTCGATTGGTAGCAAATCTAGTTGGTACTAGAGCAAGATTTGCCAAAGCAGTAAACGCAAAAGAATCTGATATTCACCAAAAGGTGATATCTGCAATTGAAAGGGCAAAAAAACCAAAGATTACTTCAAAAGCAAAATTTATGGAAAATAGATCAAGAGACTTGTCCATACTACCAATTGTCACACACTTTGAAAAAGAACCGGGATCCTTTATCACTTCATCTATAATTTATACACAAAACCAAGAAACTAGGACACAAAACTCATCATTCCATAGATTAATGCCACTTGACAAGATTCACTTTTCTGTGAGAATGGTAGAAGGAAGACACTTACATCGCACATTTAGGTATGCAAAAGAGCATGGTGAGGACCTTAAGGTGGCAATAACTGTTGGGGTACACCCAGCAATCTCAATCGCTGGTGCATACCAAGCAGAATGGGGAAAAGATGAACTAGAAATAGCAAATGCCATTTTGGAAAACAAGCTGACCCTGGCAAAGGTTCCCTATTCTGGTATTAAAATACCATCTGGTGCAGAAATTGTAATGGAAGGAAAAATTCTACGAGATAAAACTCACAAGGAATGGATGGTTGAGATGCTAAGAACTTATGATTTCAAAAGAGAACAGCCAGTTTTTGAACTAGAAAATCTATACTATAGAAATAACCCGATATTTCATGACATTCTTTCTGGTTATTCAGAACACAGATTATTAATGGGGATGCCAATTGAAGCCAAACTAAATCGTGACGTTAGAAAAGAGTTTCCTAGGACAAAAAAAGTTGTGATGAGTGATGGTGGTTGCAACTGGCTTCATGCAGTTGTACAAATTTCAAAAAAGAAAAACTCTGATGCAAAAAAAGTGATTGAAAAAACTTTTGCTGCGCATAGATCCTTGAAAATGGTAACAGTAGTAGATGAAGATATTGATCCAACTGATGCAGAAAGTGTGGAATACGCAATGGCTACCAGATTCCAGGCAGACAAAGACTTGACAATTATAGAAAAGGTAAGAGGCTCTAGCTTAGATCCATCAAGTGATCAAAAAAACTTGCTTACTGCAAAACTTGGAATTGATGCAACAAGACCTCTTTCAAAAAGACCAGAAGGATTTGAAATTGCAAAAATTCCAGGAAATGATAAAATTTCATTAAAAGATTATCTAAATTAGATCTTATCAGTCACAAACTGCCTAGTTCTGACTAGTTAATGAACAGAGCCTATCATTAATCCAATAAACAATATTGCAAGATAGGGACTAGAAAATTTGAATAATGTCCACGATGCCTTTTCGGATGGTTTGGTTAAGACCCAAATACTGAGAATTAACATTATTGCGCCAGAAACTATTGCAGTATACAAATAAACATCATTTACTATTCTTTCTCCATTATTTGTAATAAAAAAAGGGATGATGCTAAAGAGGACCATCATGAGTGTTGTTCCTGCAATTACTCTAACAGAGGTCTTTTCTGATTGTACTGCAGTAAGCATTGGCACATTTACTTTGTTGTAATCCTCTTTGAAATGTAATGTAAGTGCCCAAATGTGCATGGGGATCCAGACAAACACTAGTCCAGCCATTACTAATCCAAGATCCCATAAACCATGAGTAGTCACTGCCACGTATCCGATCATTGCAGGTGCACCTCCTGAAAATCCACCTAAAACTATGTTAGATCTACTTTTTCGCTTTAGTAAATAACTATAAACCAAAATATTATCTGCCAGCCCAAATGCCATTAAAATTCCTGCCCACATACCATTCCAAAAAGAACTAGTAAAAGAAATTGAGAAAGAACATACAAGCGAAATTGCTGCAAGAATTAATCCAAAATTTCTTGCCTTTTCAGCAGGAAAAATTCTTCTACTCGGAATAGGCCTATTTTTTGTTCTTTCCATAATTGCATCAATATCTCTATCGTGATAATTGGTCAGCGTATTAGCTGCAGCTGATCCTGCAGCAACACTTCCTAACATCAAAGACCATGTGGCAAGAGAAATTTCTATATGGTAAATATTTGATGCAGTCACAGCTGCTCCAAAAGCAGTAAAAACTAAAAGATACCAAATTTTTGGTTTAGTTAATTCGTAATATACCTTAATTCTTGAGCTTGTTTTAGTAGTTAACACACCTTCTCCT
>JBGPWD010000176.1:0-2178 GCA_041492015.1 Nitrosopumilaceae archaeon | reverse complement strand
TTCACAGTAACAGACTTGGCTAAATTCCTTGGATAGTCTGGGTCTGTATCCTTTTCAAGAGCAGCATAGTATGCCAAGAGTTGAATTGGAATTATCTCGATAAGAGGGAATAATGCTTCATTTATTGTTGGTATTTCTATCCAGTAATCGTATACCTCATTTGGCTTGTCAGAGATTCCAATTATTTTTGCACCGCGAGCTTTTATTTGATGGGCACTTGCTAAAGTGTCAACATAAGTGGAATCATTAGGATTTATTATTATTACAAAGACATTAGAATCCATTAGTGCCAAGGGCCCGTGTTTTAACTCTCCACCAGGAAGACCTTCTGCGTGTATGTAGGTAAGCTCTTTTAGTTTTAATGATGCCTCTGATGCAATTGCATAATGAATTCCTCTGCCCAGTACATAAATGTCAGAAATAGTTTTGAGATTTCTTGCAACATCTTGAATCTTTGTGTGATCAGAAAGTATCTTTGTTACACATGTAGAAACCTTGTCAAGATCTAATCCAATACAACCTCCGCATAATTTATCAGCGATTTTGTATAAAATAGAAAGTTGTGCGGTGAAACTCTTAGTTGCAGCAACGCCGATTTCAGGTCCGCAGTTTAAGCCAATAGAAATGGAGGATGATTGTACTAGCGATGAGGTCATTATGTTAACAATAGATATGATTTTTGTTCCTTCTTTTTGAGCAATTTTCACAGCTTCTAAGACATCGGCGCTTTCTCCACTTTGAGAAAGTGCAATAAGAATTGACTGCTGATCAAAATTGTTTGGAGAATGCGCTACCTCACTAGATATTATCGGCTCTATCTTTATTTTTGCATATTTTGAAAAAATATGTTTTGCTACAAGAGCTGCATTATAGCTTGTACCGCTTCCTGTCAAGTAAAGATTCTTTGCATGTTTTACAAACTCTGTAGTCAAATCAAGCTCTATTCTTGTAGATTCTCCTGCTTTTAGTATTGTATCAGGCTGCTCAGAAATTTCCTTGAGAGTAAAATGTGCGTAATCTCCCTTGTATACATCAGCAAATTCTTTTGAAATTTTGGTTATCTGATGTTGTACTGGATTACCATCAAAATCAAAAAATTGAATTCCTTTTAGATTGATAATAACAAACTCTTGGTTGTCTGGATAAATCACTTCATCAGTGTGCTCTACAAATCCTAAAACATCACTTGAAATGAAATAACCGTTTTTTCCTACGCCGATGATTAGTGGTTCATGAAATCTTGCTGCTGCAAGTGTGCCGTCTTCAAACACTGCAACAAAAGCATAGTTTCCTTTCAAGGATCCAACAGTTTGAATCATGGATTTTTTAACATCTTTTGTTTGATCAAAATTATGTTGCAAAAGATTTGCAATGACTTCGCTGTCTGTTTCACTTTTAAAGACATATCCTTTCTGTTGCAAGTCTTTTTTTAGTTCTGCAAAATTGTCAATTATTCCATTATGTACTATGGCAACTTCACCAGTACCTGATAGATGTGGATGTGCGTTTGTTTCAGTTACACCTCCATGCGTTGCCCATCTTGTGTGACCTATGCCGACTGAACCCAAGAGCATGTCGAGCTTTATTGCGTTGTTTACTTCAGCAACTTTTCCAACACCTTTTCTTAAAGTAATCTGATTACCTGAAATTGTGGCAACACCAACACTGTCATATCCTCTGTACTCCATTCGCTTTAGTCCTTTGACTAGTATGGGTGCAGCAGAGCCGTCGCCAAGATAGCCAATAATTGAACACATGATGATCTTTACCTACTTCTCAATAATAATAATTGCGTGTAAGTTATCTTACACTTGTGGTTGTTCTGTGGTAACAGCTTCAACTTCCTGTTTTTTTGGCTGTGCATAGTTTACACCTGAAACCAAATGAATTTCGTTTTCTTCGTCTACTTTAACTGTGTATGAAGGAATTGTAACTACTCTGTCTCCTATCATTACATGACCGTGTACTACTGCCTGTCTTGCTTGATATGGGCTTTTTATCAAACCCTTTTTCTGAACCATGGTTTGTAATCTACGTGATAGCAAATCGGTTACTTTCAAATTTAAAACATCATCAAGTGTAGAGTTTTCTCTTACAAATCCGACCCTAACTAGTGATTTCATTAATGTTGGTTCTTTTTTTTCTCTTACTTCTTGAGTTAGAGCCAAAAGTGATCTT
>JBGPWD010000139.1:0-2803 GCA_041492015.1 Nitrosopumilaceae archaeon | reverse complement strand
CTCAAAATACGAATTTGTTGTAAACAAAGTCAATCCTACAAACGCGACAATACCAAAGATCGGTACATATTTTCGTCGCAAGCCATCTATTACATGATTTTGTCTGATTTTGTGCCCAGTTTGTAGTTGTGATAATGTTTGTTGCTCAAGTAATTTAGCATTAAATGCATTCTTATTTTGTAGTTCTTGGTTTTGTGTTTTTAAAGTTGAGTTTATCTCTTTTAGAATAATTTTTTGTTGCTCTAGATCTTGGATTAGCTCTGCTTTCATTTTTGAGCCACCAATATTTCTTGTGGATGTACATTGAAAGCCAATTCACTAGAACGTACTAGAGATTCTGGTTGTTTGAGATTAGGTTCCATTCCACAAGGCATATCAAAATACTTAGACATGTACGCATACCTCGCTAGGACAAACCCTCTTGATTTCATTTATGACTCGGATTAGCTCTGCTTTCATATCTGAACTTCCCCATCTGAAACCATCGTCTGTTCTGTCATGCCCTTTACCGCAGACAAGGTTTCAAAAGTCAATCCATGTGTTGCTAAAAGTTTTTCAAACTCTGGCAAAAATGAAAATAAGGCATTTAGTGACTTGATATCCGTGTTAAGCTTGTAGCTTGGGATGCAAATCATTTTTGCATCATTGAAATCAAAATCATGGGAAAATTGTCTACAATGTAATTTTAGTACATAATTGTCAAACTTGTTGCCACAGCTATTGCATTGATGCCATCTTCCTACCCTTCGTATCTCTTTCTCAGGTTTTTTTATGGTATTTTTGCAGTTTTTACACTTTGTAATGTTGCCAGAATCTATTTCAAGATCCAGGTCCTCTGTGATATAGCCGCAAACCTTGTGCTCTGTTAGGTAAAGTTTTGTCAAGTCATTAGAAGAACACTTAGGACAATAAAGGCGGAAAATAAGATACATGTGATTTGGATGCTTTGGGCAGACCGGAATTCGTTCTTGTATTGTCTTTTTAAGAATACCAAATGAAGGTGATGCAAGTTTTTCTAGCAAATCAGCAACATAGCCATCATCTCCTATTTGTGATAAAAGAGGATAAGTTACTTTGTTGTCTTCGATGTTCACTATAGGATTGACTGCCGTTTCCTTGTTGCTTGATATTATCTCTATTACTTTTCTTGCCCTGCTGTCGCTTGCAATCAATTCGTTTAGCATTTGTAATTGTTGTTCTAGTATATGATTGATAGATGGTTTGGTCTTTGACTGACTTGATTCACACTCATTAGTAATGTCTGATGATTCCATATTGTACATGGTGCTACTTTCTCTGGCTTGCTCTACTTCTAGCAAGGGGCTGCCTCCAATTTTTGATATGTAACCATATGATGATTAGCATTTAATTGGCTATCTGAATTTATGAGATTTTTATATCGCTTGCTGCTTTTCCCTATTTTATACATGTTTTTTGCCTTTCTCATATCTAGCATGACTAGAGAATGGAACCTAGCGATATTATGTACTTGCGAGTATTGATCAAGACAGACACATTTCCATAATTGGAAATATCACCACCTAGAATTCATACATGATGATTTATCATAATGTATAATTTAAGGTCCGAGTTCTGTTATTCTACCTTATCGCGCCATATGTAGAAACCAGCAAATCTCGATGGAAGCATTTGACGAATTAGGTTCTTTTATGAAAAATGAATTCTTCTGGGGGAAACCAAACCAGAAAAAAGAGTAATTTTTGGATTAGCTTAAGGTCAATTTAGTTATAAAAGAACCCATAATTCAGATTAGATATAATTCCATAACAGTTAGTATGGAAAAATTTGAAATTTCGTTAAAGACAAGTAAAACACCAACTGATCTACAGATAAAAAAACTTCAAGAATATTTTAACGAAATACCGATCGAAGAAATCTTGGCAGGTTTGCACTTTGCAAAAAACAGGTGGACTGCAAAAGATGCAGGTGTACTAAAAGTAGGAAGAAAAAGCATAATCAAGCGTGAAATTCATTCGGTAACTTCAGAGCAAGCACAATGGAGATTAAAAAATTGGAAGATGATGATTGCAAATTATAGAAAATTAGGATACAGCTATCCGACTATTTCCAGGATAAAGAAAATCCTTCAAGAAATAAGTAGAAAAAAACCTAAGTAGTTGGCTCTTCTGTGCGTGTGGTTGAAGGTAGAGAAGCAGGCAAGTCTGGGATAGTTTGTCGCACTTGACCTTCTAGTACAGCATGAGCTTCTTCTAGTATAGTTGTTGTATCTACATTTGTAGTCTCTATTGCAATATTGGTATTTCCATTGACCGATGCACCCGCCATAATCTCTCCCAATATGTTTGAGAGATCCTGCATAGATGAATTAGCTTCTGGCATGAGACCACCAAGTCCCGCACTTAGTCCTTTGATTATTGACATACATGGACTTAGTGTCACTACGACATCTCCAAGTTCGGAAATTGTGTTTAATCTGAGTTGAATTTGTTCCATAGCAAGTTTTGCACTTGTTACCATGTTGTTCATTTTTCTAATCTCATGTAATTCTGTAGCATAAGCTTGAGAATATGGTTTATTTTGATGCTTTACTGCCTCAACAACCTTTTTGAAAATAAAATCATCTTTTTCTTTTAGTTTATTTGTTATAGAATCAAGTTTCACTATTTGAAGTTGCAGTCTTTTTTGTGCCTCATCTATTTTTGGCTTTAGCGGTGTATCTGGTTTTACTTTGTCAATTACCTTTTGAGTTATACTATCTTTCTGCTGATTCCATTTGTTGATAAAGTTCATGATTTCTGACTGAATGTGATTAAAATTTATG
>JBGPWD010000126.1:0-2973 GCA_041492015.1 Nitrosopumilaceae archaeon | reverse complement strand
TTAGTTTTGCTGAAACTTTTGATGTATCTGTTGCAGAATCTACAGAAATCAAAATGATTGCACTGGTTGCGTTTGCATCGCCAGTTTCTATTGTAAATTTTTTTATGATACCTCCATCAGTAAGATTTTTCACACGTCTTCTTACTGCAGATTCAGAAAGACGTAATTTTTGCCCTATTACTACAAAAGATTCTCTAGAATCTTTTTTTAGCATTTCAATTATTGCATCATCTGTTTTATCTCTAGACATTCCTTCTCTTTTCCTCTTTGCCTAGTATTACATCTAATGTTTCTAAAGCTTTGGTTATGTCTGATTCAGAAATGACAAGTGGCGGTAACAATCGTAGGATGTTTTTTCCAGAATACAAAAGTAAGAGATTGTTCGCTATTCCATCAAACAAAATATCCTTTACCTCAAATTTTATCTCTATACCAATCATCAAACCCTTTCCGCGAACTTCTCTGATTATCTTGTGTTTTTCCTTTAATCGTTCCAAGCCTTCACGGAATATCTTTCCCATTTTTGCGGCATTTTCAACCAATCTATCTTCTGTTAGGGCTTCTATTGTTGCAATTCCTGCAGCACATGAGAGTGGATTTCCTCCAAAAGTAGATGATTGTTCACCTTTGTTTATGCAAGCAAGAATATCTTGACGTACAAGTGTAGCTCCCATGGGGACCCCGCCTGCGATTCCTTTTGCCAGACACATGATATCAGGATTCGTTTCCCAATGTTGGCTTGCCCACATCTTTCCAGTCCTACCAAGTCCAGACTGAATTTCATCAAAGATCAAAAGAATTCCTTTTTCATTGCATAGCTTTCTAACGTCCTGTAGAAATCCATCTGGCGCAACATGGATTCCACTTTCTCCCTGTATAGGTTCCATAATCACAAATGCTGTATCGGAATTAACTGTTGATCTCAAGGCTTCAATATCACCAAAGGGCGAAAATGAAACTTTTTCCACTAGTGGTTCAAATGACTTTCTGTATTTTTGACTAAATGTTACTGAAAGAGAACCAAACGATTTTCCATGGTAAGACCCATTCATTGCCACCATTCCAGTTTTGCCTGTGAATTTTCTTGCAAATTTTATTGCTGCTTCTACGGCTTCAGATCCGCTGTTGTTCAAGTAAACTTGATTTAGATTCTTTGGGGCTATTTTTATTAGACTCTCTAAAAACTGTTCACGTGTTTTATTGTAAAGTGAACTGTGTACTGTAATTATTTTATCAAGCTGTGCTTTGATGGCCTTTACAACACGCGGATTACAATGACCAACAAGAGCAACACCATATCCACCCATACAATCGATGTACTCCTTTCCATTGGTATCCCACACATGTGAGCCAAGACCGCGTTCTACTGTGACAGGAAATCTCTGATAGATATTTCCCATGAATTGATCTTCAGTCATTTTGTAATCACCGTACAGTTGTCATGTGAAATAGCTGTTGATATGGGATTCTCTCTTTGACCATTTGCAATAATAGCTTGTCTTACTCCCATCTCAAGGGATTCTGTAGCAGCGAGTATCTTTTTTTCCATACCAAATCCTATTTTTGGAAGAATTTTCTTTGCTTCTGCTAATGAAAGTTTCTCTACAAGCTTTTCATCCATCAATAAACCATCAACATTTGTCAAAAACAAGATTTTATCAGATTGCATCTTGCCGGCTACATATGCGGCAGCTCTGTCTCCGTCGACATTGAGAAAATCAAATTCTTCACTAATTGCAATTGGCGATATTACAGGAACATAACCTTGATCAAGAATTGATTTTATCAAACTAGTGTTTACATCCTTTATCTTTCCAGTATACCCTCCATCTATTGACATTTTACGACCTTTTTCGTTTATCACAATCAGCTTCTTTTTGCGTTCAGCCTGAATAATTCTCCCATCTACTCCAGAAAGTCCTACTGCATTGATACCATTTTTTTGTAGCATCATTACTATCATTTTATTTATTTTTCCAGACATTACCATAGTAAAGATCTCTACGGTTTCCTTGTCAGTAAATCTGCTTTTTATTCCACCAGGAGAAACAATGAATTTTTGTTCTTTTCCTAATGCCTCTGAAATCTTTGTTACTTCTTTTCCTCCACCGTGGACCAAGATTACTTTTTCTTTCTCTGAAACTTTTTTTAGATCAGCAATAATTGATGGATGAAGCCCATCTACTACACTCCCTCCAATCTTAATTGTAATCATTTTCTCACACAGGTGTTAGCGGAGTATAAGCTAGACCATCCATCTCATCAAAACCTGCCATTACATTCATGTTTTGTATGGCTGAACCAGCAGCTCCCTTCATTAGGTTGTCTGATGCTGACAATACCACTAGTCTGTGATTGTCCTCATCAATATCAAATCCCACATCACAGAAATTGGATCCCACCACAAACTTTGGATCAGGAAACTTGTAGAATCCTGTTTTATCTCGAATTAATCTAATGAATTTTTCATTCCCGTATTGTTCACGGTATAATTTCCAAAGATCAATCTCGCTTACTGGGTTGATGAGAAAAGTGTGATTTGTACACAATATCCCTCTAACTATATCAACGGCATGAGGACTCATCGATACGTGAATCTTTTTTCCCGCTACTTCAGTTAATTCCTGTTCTATTTCGCCAGTATGCCTATGCTTTGCTGGTTTGTATGGTCTTATTACTCCAGACCTCAAAGCATGGTGTGTACCAGCTAAAGAACCTGCACCTGCACCAGAGGAACCGATTTTTGCATCAACAACTATGTGTTCAGTATCAATTAGGTTTTTTTTCACAAGAGGGTACAAAGCTAGTATAGAAGTTACTGCCATGCATCCAGGACAAGAAACTAGTTGCGCATTTTTTATTTGCTCTCTGTGAATTTCTGGGATCCCGAAAACTGATTTTGACAGTAATTCCGGATAAGGATGTTGCCAGCCATACCATTTGTCATAATCTGGAGCGTTATGAAGACGATAG
>JBGPWD010000129.1:0-2947 GCA_041492015.1 Nitrosopumilaceae archaeon | reverse complement strand
ACGGTGACCACTACACATAACCTTGCCAGTCATATCAAAAATTGTAGCAAAGCGAATCTTAGGATCTAGGCCCATGACCTTCTCGTAGAGTAGTTTGTAATCCGTAGTTATTACCACCCCCTGTAAGTGATAAAGGTTACTTGAAAAAAGGAGATTTTGTTTTATAAAATCTCATTTAGTCTTACCACTCGCGAGTATAATCACCAGATAGCATATTCTGGATTCGTTCGATTATGTCTGCTTGACCACCATCAATGCCCCATGTTACAAGAAGCATGTGGTTACTTCCCACCGGTAGTGTCAATCTTCTTAGCTTTTCATAAACAGCCAAGACATACTTTCCTTTACCTATTTTTGGGGCAAACTTGTTACGTGATTTCCAGGCGTTTGCTGCATAATGAAGTGTTTCTTTGGTTTCATCTTTGTCAAGCAGCATTGTTACTCCTTCCCTAACTCTGGTTTGTACTTCCTTTCCTTCCATATCACAAATGGTGGCATATCGAATGTGTTTGTCGGTTTCCATTATCTGATCTATCAGTTTTTCAAAAGACATGTTATGTAATAACGATACAATTAGAAAAAGATTTTATTATCAAGATATGATTTTGCCCTAGTATTCTGTTTTGTTATGTGTATTATGTCAAAAATCATGCTTTTGCATAGGTCATATTTTAGACTGTTATGCATAAGGATTTTGACTGGTAAAGTTATGTCAATTAGATTTACTGACCATGCTGTGACTGAAGAACCTCCTGTAAAAAAAACATTCATTAAAGAATTCATGGACTTTTTGCAAGCATTTTCAGTAATTGGGCTTGCCATTGCGTTTGTCATTGGACAGGCAGCATCTAAATTAATTACAGCTTTTGTAAATGACATAATAAATCCATTTATTGGATTACTTACACCAGGCATAGGAGATTTGAATGAAATTAAATTTAATGTTGGCAATTCCACATTTTCATACGGTGACCTAATTTCAAATATCATAAACTTTTTGATAATTGCCCTTGTAGTATTCATTGCTTACAAGCAGATGTCTAGATTTGGTTTGATGCAAGATCCAACAAAGAAAAAATAATTATCAAACACAACTCCATGAATATTAGTTAGAGGCAGCTAATTTTTCGTTGACTTATATATAGAAAAACCATTTAGGAATCTAATGGCAATACTTGAGATTAAAGACCTACATGTTGAGCGAGATGGAAAGGAAATTCTAACCGGTGTAAATCTCAAGACCGGTCCAGGCGAAGTTCATGCCATAATGGGCGTAAACGGGTCTGGTAAAAGCACTCTAGCTTACACATTGCTTGCTCATCCAAAATACAAAGTCACAAAGGGTGACATTTTGCTTGACGGTCAAAGTATTTTAGATTTAACAGCTGATGAAAGAGCAAAGAAAGGACTCTTTTTAGCATTCCAGTACCCAACCGAGGTTTCCGGTGTTGGATATTCACATTTTCTTAGAACTTCGTATAATGCATTAAGCAAAGCACTTGGCGGTCAAAATCGTGAAGTCTTTTTGACAGTCAGAGAATTTCAAAATTACTTGAAAAAGAATCTTGATCAAGTTGGCCTAAAGCACGACTTTTTGTCAAGATACCTCAATGAAGGATTTTCTGGTGGAGAAAAAAAGAGATCTGAGGTTTTACAAATGGCAGTCCTACAGCCAACAATTTCAATTTTGGATGAACCTGACTCTGGACTAGATATTGATGCAGTTCAAGCAGTTGCAAAGGCAATTAACCAAGTTTCAAAAAAAGACGCAACTGTTATTATTATTACCCACTATGCAAGAATTCTGAAATTCCTTGACAAGCTAGACTTTGTACATGTCATGTCACAAGGAAAGATAATCAAAGACGGACCTAAAGAGCTTGCAGACGAACTAGAGCAAAAAGGATATGCTTGGCTAGGAATTGAAGAGCAGCCAAGTACCACAACGTAAAAATCAAAAAACAACACGCTATTGCTAAAAAGACGTCACGATCATTTGATTTAGAATAAAAATAATCTGCACTTGTTAGTTAAGACAGTTTATCTCCTACCACGTACCTTTCATATTTATGAAGGCCAAGTTTAAGACTACCTGTTCTGAATGCAACGCTCCAATAAAAGTTGGAAGTGAGATTGCAAAAGATCCAGCCGGTAAGTGGATACACAAACACTGTTCTCCAGAATCAGACCAGCTTCCATAATTTCAATATTAAGTGTAATTACTGCAAGCCAAGGTACTAAAGCAAGAAGATAATTGCCTAAAATTTCAGCATTTCAGTTATATAATCAGAGTTTGAATTTCTCGTTGCAGAGGTATCGAAGCCCGGCCAACCGAGAAGGACTCAAGATCTTGGCATGGGAAATCCTTTCCCTCAGGGGTTCGGGGGTTCAAATCCCTCCCTCTGCACTTTTTTTCTCCTTCTTTGTCTCTGCTTGCGGTTTGGCTCGTCAAACCCACGGTGATTCTCTACCATGATATAATCCAAGACAGCCTTTATTAGAAAATTTTCCTCAAGATAGCACTGACCTTGTTCATTTTAGAAAGATTACTGTACGAGATGTCGAGTCTTTTAGAATGTGGTAAACAAGATTTCGAATTGAAAGAAGTTATGCTTTTACCATTTGGATCTCACGTACGTTATGTTTTGAGAGATCCTCATGTAGCATTGCGTTGGACTCGTCTGTAAAAGTCAGATTACATCTATAACATTTCCACGCTTTACTGCTCACATGCACCTTACGTGAAAATAATTAATAAGTATATTGCACGATTGGTCCAGTTCTTTGGATAATCGTGGTCGAAATCAAATAACTATTGGATTTTTTTCCCTTTGTAGTACTAAATTTGTATTTTTTTACGAATGAATCCCTGATCATCCATGAATCACACCATACTACAAGGAAATTGAAACAAACAAAAGCTGAAATTTATAAAAGATAACCCATT
>JBGPWD010000164.1:0-2308 GCA_041492015.1 Nitrosopumilaceae archaeon | reverse complement strand
GATGGTAAAAAAACCGAAAGTCCTAATGCAGGATATCCAATGGCAACTTTGGCAGGTGCTCTCTCAGTTAAGTTTGAAAAAATAGATCATTATGTCTTAGGAGATGGAAATTTGGAATTTACTGAGGACCATTTTAAATCTACAATATCTATAATGAAATTAACAACAATTCTCTTCTGTGCTATTTTCACAATACCGATGATTGTAGTATTGTCATATCTTGGATGGTGGATACATGTTTAAGGGAATAAATTCGGTCATTTCATTTCTGACAATTATTCCTTCTAAAAATGTAGAACTTGACATTGTAGCAAAAAATATGTATCTTTTTCCAATAGCTGGCGCATTAATTGGATTAATCGTTGGTGCAGGTGGTTATGGTCTTTCTTTATTTTTACAACCATTGATAGTAGGATTGTTACTCACAGGTTCAATAGTGATTATAACTGGAATACATCACACAGATGCACTTTGTGATTTTGCAGATGGAATGATGGCAAAAGGAACAAAGGAAAAAAAACTAAAAGCCATGCGCGATCCCGCGGTTGGATCTGCTGGAGTAATAACAGTGGTTCTATATGCAGGAGGCATGATTATGGCACTTTCTATGATGAAGGGATTTGCATTATTTCAGGCAATTTTGTTAAGTGAACTTCTTGCAAAATTTGTGATGGTATTACAGGCAAATAGAGGATTATCAGCATGGCAAGGTCTAAGCTCGCCATTTACACAATCGATGAAAGATAAAAAGAAGATAGGTGTAGCAGCTGTGTTATCTATCGTACCTATTGTTCTAATTGGGGGAATGACTGGTGTGATTGTAATAACGGCTGGGGTAGGACTGGCCTTTTTACTTCTTGTTGTGGCAAATCGTAGTTTTGGTGGTATTTCTGGCGATGTATTTGGAGCAACTAATGAACTAGTAAGGCTATCATCACTTTTAATTTTTGCATCGTTATGATAGGACTAGTAATGTGTGGTGGCAAGGGTATGAGGATGAATTTGCCAGAGGAAAAACTTCTTCTCAAATACAAAAATCCAATCATACAACACGTTATAAGCGCACTTCAAGAGTCTGGTTGTTTTTCAAAGATCTTTGGAGCTACAAGCGCCAATACTCCAAAAACCAGCGAATTTCTTAAGAGCCTTGGAATTTCTATTATTCAAACGGAAGGAACTGGATATGTTAATGATCTCAATCAGATTTTACACAATTTTACTGAACCTGTATTTGTAATCTCAGGAGATATGCCTCTTTTGGATGCCAAAATAATTAAAAAAATTGTACAACTTGTGGATACTACAAATACCTGGACTACAGTTATTTCAAGTAAAAACTTTCTTGACTCGCTACATATGAAAACAGATTATCTACTAATTTATAATAAAAAAGAATATTCCTATTCCGGGATTTCAATAGTAAACCCAGTTCGTTTGTCTGGGATGGAGCATGTTGAAGAGACATTTGTCATACTTGATGACAAAAAAATTGCACTAAATCTAAATACAAAACAAGATTATGATTTACTCGGCACTACCTAATATCTTGCCATTTATCTTTGCAATAGAGCCTGTTGATTCTGCTAGTAGATTTCCACAAGATTTGCATGTAACATTAGTTGCTAGATGAGAATAAACCACACTTTCTTCACTGCACTCATTACATTGTATTCTCTGAAATTTGCTACTTGGTTTTGGAATTAGAATTTGTCCTTTTTTCATTATGCTACCAACTCGTACTTTCTTATTCTAATACCTGGCTTATTAAATTTCTTCTTACATTCTGGACACGTAAGAATTGGAGTAATTTTTTTAGTTGTTTTTGCTGGTTTGGCAAGTTTTGGGAATTTTTGACCACCATAACCTTTCTTGTCTTCCGCGTGCCTTCTTTCACCTATGGCTGATCCTCTTCTTTTTCCAGCCTTATATATGGAGACTTTTTGTAAAGTATGTTTTTTACACTTTGGACAGTATCGCATCATCTCCTTTGGCATATTCATAAAAGAAAACCGCATCTGACCGTAATTTAAACATCGCTTTGAACCTATAATAGTAACAAAAGCACATTCCATCTGTGCGAACTAGTCCGCTTGCTACTATGATTCACTCATTAAATTCAGTGGCAATGGGAGAAAAAAAAGCTGATATAGTTTTGAAGAATTGCAAGCTCGTTAATGTTTATTCAAGAGAGATAATCTCTGGTAGTAACATTGCCATTCTAAAAGATAGAATTGCATATGTCGGAGCTGATGTCTCTCACGCGATTGGAGAAAAAACAGTAGTAATGGATTTAGAAGAAAGATTTGTT
>JBGPWD010000051.1:0-5576 GCA_041492015.1 Nitrosopumilaceae archaeon | reverse complement strand
GGATTATATGATGTGGGCATAACAGGAAAAGACTGGGTAAAAGAAACAAATGCTGATGTACAAACTCTTTTGGATCTAGAATATGGAAAAATAAAACTTGTAATTGCAATACCAGATTCTTATAATTTCAAATCACTTGATGAAATGATCTTATCGTATTCAAAAAAGAAAAAAATTCTTAGGATTTCTTCAGAATATCTTACAACTGCAGCAAAATTCATAAAGCAATCTAAAAGCTACAAAAAACTCTATGGCTCAAAAGATCCATTAATCATTACTCCTTGGCTGAGAACCGGTTCAAACAAAAACGTTCAGATCTTTCTTTCTTTTGGTGCCACAGAAGCAAAACCTCCTGAGGATGTAGATGCAATCATGGATGTAACTGAAACTGGTACTACCCTAGTTCAAAATCAACTAAAAATAATTGATACCGTAATGGAATCTACTGCAATTTTAATCGCAAACAAGTCATCATTAAAAGACAAAGAAAAACGAGAAAAGATCTATGACATTGTGACCTTACTTAGAGGTGCAGTAGAGGGAAGAAAACATCTACACCTTTTCCTAAATGTACGGCAGCAAAATCTAGACAGATTGTTAAAGGAACTTCCTTCACTCAAACGTCCTACAATTAGTCCGCTTAGCGAGAAAGGTTGGTATGGAATAAACACAGTTATTCCAAAATCGGAATTACACAAACTTGTTCCAAAGCTTCGAAAGATTGCACAAGGATTAGTAGTTCACGAGCCAAAACAAATACTAGCACTTGAGGAGATAAAACGTGATGAGGAAAATTGATGAGAATCATTTCAGTTCGAAATATCAACACTACGGTAGAATCTGTACGAGCAAAAATTAATCAGCAAGACAGGAACAAAGTAAAATCCATAATCTTAGATGTGAAGAAAAGAAAAGATAAAGCAATAAAAGAATATGAAAAAAAATTTACCGGCGCTAAACTTAAATCAATAAAGGTTTCACAATCTGAAATTAAAAATGCATATTCTAAAGTAACAAAGGAACAGATTGCTGCAATAAAACTAGCAAAAAAAAGATTAGAAAAATCAGAACGTGCTGTAAAGAACCAACTAAAAAAAATTGTCCTACAAATTGATGGGATAAAAATAGACAAAGACTTTGTTCCTCTTGAAAGTGTAGGCTGTTACATCCCAGGTGGAGGAGCTAGATATCCAAGTACTGTAGTTATGTCTGTAATACCTGCAAAAGTAGCTGGCGTTAAAAAAATTATTGGTGTGACCCCTCCGAACAAAAACGGAATGATTGATCCACTTACTCTTGTTGCTGGTGATATTTGTGGGATAGATGAATTTTACAAAACTGGTGGTGCACAGGCTATTGCTGCACTGGCATATGGTACAGAATCAATACCAAAAGTAGACAAAATAGTGGGACCTGGGGGTTCCTTTGTAACTTTAGCTAAATTATTTGTAAGTGAGACTGTCTCAATTGATATGATTGCAGGACCAACAGAATTGGCAATTATAGCTGATTTAACAGCAAATCCTGACTTGGTTGCTTTTGATTTAATATCGCAAGCAGAGCACAGCCCAGAAACAATGTGTTGCTTGATTACAACCTCTACAAAACTAAAGGATCTTGTAATAAAATCTTTAGAACAAAAAATTACTACAATAGAACGTTCAAAAATAGTAAGTGAGAGTTTAAGGAAAAATGGATTTGTTGCAATTTGTAAGACTATGGCAAACGTTATAGAATTTGCTAACAAACTTGCTCCAGAACACTTGGAAATAATTACAAAAAACCCTGGAAATGTAGCTAAGAAAATTACCGCATCTGGACTTGTGCTTATTGGAAAAAATACTCCCTCCTCCGCAAGCGATTATCTATTTGGTTCAAATCACATACTTCCTACAAATGGATTTGGCAGATCTAGAGGTTCACTTGGCGTATTAGACTATATGAAAATACAAAATAAAATAGAATCAACCAAGATTGCACTACAAAAAATATCAAATTTCATGCGAGTATTTGCATTGGCGGAAGGACTACCAAACCACTACGAGGCAGTAAGGAGCAGGTTAAATTGAAAAAAGGCTGGTTTGAGAAAAAAGTAGAGGAGCTTGAAAAACTAAAAGGATACAAAAAACCTGACAAGTATTCAAATGTACTCAAGCTTGACTCTAACGAAAATTATGCTGTGAAAAGAGAGTTTACTTTAGATTTGATTAATCAGTCACAGGGAAATCTCGATGTTAGAGAATACCCATTAGGAGGCACAGAAAGACTTGTAGCAGCGCTTTCTAGTTATACAAAAATCCCATCAGAAATGATTGGAGTAGGAAACGGTTCCGATCAGATAATTGATTTAATACTTGCAAACTTTGCATCACCAGAAACAAAGATCTTGACATCAGAACCCACATTTGGTTTTTTTGAAGAACGATGTAAGCTATACTCTATTCCAACAATTAGAATTCCTTTCACAAACCGCATGACATTGGATCTTGAAAATTTCCTTTCAAACGCAAAGAAAGCCAAGATACTGTACCTTGACTCACCAAATAATCCAACAGGATTTCAGTTTACAAAAAATGAACTTGAACAACTAATCAAAGAATTTGAAGGTCTCGTCATAATTGATGAAGCATATGTGGAATTTGCTGACTATTCCATACTAGATCTGACCACAAAAATGGGTAACCTAATTGTTCTTAGAACCCTATCAAAATCATTTGGGCTTGCGGGCTTGCGTATTGGATATTTTGTTGCAAACAAGAAGGTTGTAGATGTTTTTACAAGAGTAATTCAATATCCATATCCATTAAACACAATTGCAATAGAAGCAGGGATTTTAGCACTACAAAAATCAAATTATTTCTTAGATATTGCAAACCAGATCAAAAAAGAAAGATCACGAATAATAGAAAAACTTCGTGGAATGAAGGTGTTTGAAGTTTTTGACTCAAATGCAAATTTTGTTCTTTTTGTTGCACACGGATCTAGTCAACGTATCTACAAAGCTCTCATTGAGCAGGGAATATTAGTAAAAAACTTGGGAAAGATAGGAAACCACGAGGGGTGTTTAAGAGTGACAGTGGGTTCTGAAGAGATGAATTCAAAATTTCTCTCGGCTATTCGTGATCTATTAACATGACTCTCAAAAAATTAGATAGTGGTATCTTTGTAGATACTACAAAAATTGATAAAATAAAATCTCTTGATGGAATAATATTTGATTGCGATGGCGTACTAATTGACGTCTCAAATTCTTATGATCTTGCTATAAAAAAAACGACTGACTTTATTGTCAAAAAGTTTGCAAAGATAGATGAATCCAACGTTGTAAATACACAAATGATAGATGGTTTTAAAGCCACTGGAGGTTTCAACGATGAAGTAGATGTTACTTATGCCATGATTATGTCTGTCGTTGCTGCAAAAAAATTAAGAAAATCATTTTCTGAATTCATTTTTGATGTTATAAATAATTCAGATCAAAGCGGAATAACATCTGTCGAAAAATATCTCGACATTCTAAAAGTTGATCTTTCTGAGATAAGAAAAAAACTTGCATATCCTGGATCGCGTTACACAAACATGCTCTCTTCTATATTTGATGAGATATTTTATGGTACAGAATTATACTACCAACTTTACAAAAAAAAGCCAGATTTTTTTGATGGAAAAGGGCTTATAGAAAATGATATCGTACTTGTAAAAAAACAACTAATAGATTTGCTAAAAAAAAAATTTGGCAAAAAACTAGCTATTGTTTCTGGGCGTGGTGTTATCTCTGCAGGATATTCATTAAAGGAATTATTTGAAGAATTTGATTTGAAAAATTCAAAATTCTTAGAAGACGAACCACGTGAGCTTGCTAAACCTAATCCTCAACCACTTATCTTATCCATCAAAGGATTGGGTTCCACTTGTACTCTGGTTGTTGGAGATTCAACAGAAGACTATATCATGGCTAAGAAATCTGATGAAATGGGTAACAAGACAATTTTTTGTGGTATTTATGGTACAAGTAAAGACCCTGAAACAAAACGCAAACTCTTTGAGAAAAAAAATGTAGAAATTATATTAGAAACCATAGATTTGATTCCGAAGGCATTAAATCTGGTTGGGGCATAAACTCCTTCTCTGCAGGGATTTGGATGAAATCAAGAATAAGTCGAATTAATAGGAAGACTAGAGAAACTCAAGTTTCTGTAACTGTAAATCTTGATGGCAACGGCAAAATTTCTGTCAAGACAGGAATAAACTTTCTTGATCACTTGATCACAAGCCTAGGCAAGCACTCTATGCTTGATCTCAAATTAAACGCAGTTTCAAAAGATGGAATAGCACACCATCTAATTGAAGATGTAGCTATCGCACTAGCAAGTGCACTGGATTCTGCTCTTGGTAATAGATCTGGTATAGTAAGATTTGGACATGCCTCGGTACCAATGGATGAATCATTAGCTGAGGCATCTGTCGATCTAGTGAAACGTCAATTTCATAAAATTGATCTTGCAATTGAACAAAATCAATTAGAAGGAATATCAAAGGAAGATTTGGAACATTTCTTTCGTTCTTTTGCTCAGAATCTCAATATCTGTATGCATGTAACTGTAAAGTATGGAGAAAATGATCATCATAAAATTGAGGCTGCAATAAAGGCATTTGCAGTTGCATGGAGAACAGCAGTAGGACCAGATAAAAAACAAAAAGGAATTCCAAGTACAAAAGGTGCCATGTAGTGGTTAACGTTGCTATATTTGATTATGGAGCAGGAAACATATTCAGCCTAAAATCCTCTTTAGAGAAAAACGGTGCTACTGTAGATGTAATAAACAGCCTTAACAACACAAATGAATATTCAGGACTTTTGCTACCTGGAGTTGGAAACTTTGATCCAGCAATTCATAGTTTGGCTCTCTCAAAAAAGGCGTTTAAAGATCTAGTAAAAAATCAAATTCCTATTCTTGGGATTTGTCTTGGAATGGAAATGTTTTTTGAAAAAAGCGAAGAGGGAAAAGCAAGTGGACTTGGAGTTTTGGAAGGAGAGGTAATTCTACTTCCAAACAAGCTTAAGATTCCGCATATGGGTTGGAATGATTTGCAAATTAAAAAATCAAGCAAACTTCTAGAAGGAATTAACGGTGGTTCATGGTTTTATTTTGTACACTCGTATAGGGCAAAACCAAAAAATACAGAAATAATAAAGGCAGACTCGGATTATGGGATAAGCGTTCCTGCAGTCATAGAAAGCGGTTCACTTTTTGGTACACAATTTCATCCTGAAAAGTCTGGTAAGGTGGGGTCAATAATGATTAAAAACTTTTTACGAGAGTGCAAAAAGTGAAAGTTATTCCAGCAATTGATCTTATGGATGGTAAGGTAGTACGTCTTGTTAAAGGAGATCCAAAAAATAAAACAGTTTACAGTGATGATCCAATAAAAACTGCAATAAAGTGGGAAAGTGTAGGTGCAGATATGTTACATATAGTTGATCTTGATGCAACCCTTGGAACTGGTTCAAATTTTCAAATAATTAAAAAAATAGGACAAAAAGTTTCTATTCCCATTCAAGTAGCTGGTGGATT
>JBGPWD010000021.1:0-7990 GCA_041492015.1 Nitrosopumilaceae archaeon | reverse complement strand
TTTTGATTTTACAAATATCAAATCCAGTTTAAGAATTCTTGAAACTATATTTGCAACAATTAATCCAAGAAGAGCGCCACCTACCAGATCCATTGGAAATTGCTGCAACAAGTAAACTCTGCTTATTGAAACCAAGATAGGGTAGATCCACAAAAGGTAACATCCTCTTGGGAATCTTTTTGATAGTGCAAATCCCACGATGAATGCAAAAATTGTAGTTCTTACTGTATGCCCTGCTGGAAAAGAACCATCAATTGTGCAAGGAACACCAATATCAGGTGCTGATATCAAAGATAGGTGAGTCCCCACAAATTTCAGAGTTGGGACTTCATATCCAATATAACACTTCAGATATGCCGAAATCATACTTCCTATAATAATAGAAAGCAGTAAAACAAGACCCAATCTTCTAGTGTCTTTTTTAATTAACAGGATAAAGCTGAAAATAATCAGATATAGAATCCAACCCATCTCTGTGAAGATCTGCATTGCCAGATCTACTGGTGTATTGCCACCTAGTGAATGGACATAATTTTCTATACTATTATCTAACGGAGCTATGATTTTTGCGTAGGCAAGATAGGTCAGGATTAAAAAAAATACAAGAAGTAAGAAAAACGTCCTAGATCTTATATCAAAAAGCCACTGTTGCATCTAAACCACTCCCAGCAGTTCTTTCCAGCATCTTATCTAAACGCCAATTATTCCATATTAAAATGAGATGGAAAGTCAAACTTTCAAATCGTGCCCAAATAATCCACAAAAATCGTTTAAATTGAAATTAAAATTCTGATCCATTGTTCGACTAAAAGAGTTTAACCACACCAAAAGATAGGATCGCCGTGAGGATTCTTACCCTTGACGAATTAGAGACTAAAGGAAAGACTGTCTTTTTGCGTGTCGATATGAACTCTCCAATAGATCCTAAAACTATGGAGATCTTGGAAACAAGCAGAATACGAGAATCAACCGAGTCTATAAAAGATCTCGAGGGTTCAAAGGTTGTAATCGCTTCCCATCAAGGAAGAGTCGGCAACAAAGATTATACCGGAATGGAAAATCATGCCAAAGTGCTTTCACAAATTTTAGGCCGTGACATAAAATATGTCGAAGATGTAATTGGCTCAGAAGCCCAAAGAGAAATTAAAAACATGAAAAATGGCGAAATACTTTTGCTTGACAATCTAAGACTTTGTGCAGAGGAAAATTATGAATTTACTCCAGATGATGCTGCCAAAACTATCATGGTCAGCAGGCTTTCAAAGCTTTTCGATCTTTGTGTAATTGATTCTTTTCCAAGCTCTCATAGAGCTCATCCTTCAATCATAGGGTTTTCTCATATCCTTCCCGCATGTGCAGGAAGGCTAGTTGAGCGAGAAGTAAGAAGATTAGATGAGATAATGACTGTAGCCAAATCTCCACATGTTGTAGTACTAGGAGGTGCCAAGATCAATGATAGACTTGAAGCAATAGAGACATTAATCAAGAATGGACGAGCAGATCAAGTCTTACTTACAGGGGTAATTGCAAACGTGTTCATGCGAGCACAAGGAAGGATAAAATTCCCTCTTGGCATCAAACGAGAAGAGGAAGTAGTTTCAAAAGCTCATTCACTTATTGGAGAGTATCCGGATGTTTTTTCACTGCCAGTTGATATTGCAATAGAAAGAAACGGTAATAGAGTCGAGATGGATGTTCGTGAGTTAGGAGAAGGAGATCAAATACTTGATCTTGGGCAAAAGACAGTAGATTACTACATAAAATCCATGCACAGTGCCGGAACTGTTTTTATGAGTGGTCCTGCTGGATTTTTTGAAAACGAGAAGTTCAAGTTTGGAACAGAAAGCCTCCTCAGGGGAGTGGCAGATTCTTTTGCTACAACAATAGTCAGTGGCGGCCATCTTACTGCTGCATTGAAAAGATACGGCTTGGCAGATAAGATAAACCACATCAGTACAGCTGGTGGTGCATTGGTTCTTTACTTGACAGGAGCCAAACTTCCAATGATCCAGGCATTAGAAGAGGCGGCAGCAAGATACAGATCTAAATAGGAGATTTACATTCTGAGTTTGGACAGACTCTTGGTTCCAATTTTCCCAAATGTATTTCCAAATTGCATGACTTGCACTTGAATTTCTCTACTTCTGCAAAGAGCTTGTACCACTGTGTTGTAAAATCCTGTGCAATTGGTCTTAAGAGACCATCATCGTGTAATTGTTTAAAAAATTGTGGCATGTCATCAATTGTCAAAGATTGGTCAATGCTACCTTTCAATATCTCAAAGATCTCGTCGTTTGTAAATCTCAAGCTTGTATCATTGAATTTTTCATAAATTATTTTTCTAATTTGTAATGGGATAGGTGCTACTGAATTTATCAATTCAGAATAGACCTGATGCCTCTTCTTTTATCTTGTCAGCCGAGGCGGTATCTTTTAGCTTTTCAGATACATACGAGTAGATCCCATATTTTAGAACTTTAAGCGATAGTAATGCGCATTTTATTCTGGCAGGTCCAAGGTCATGCAAGCCAAGGTTTTCAAGGATGTCTTCTTTTGTTAGTTTTTTTACGAATTCAAAATCTTTACCCATGATAAGTTCTGTTAGCATTGAAGCGCTTGCCTGACTTATTGCACATCCTTTGCCTGTAAATTTCACATCAGAGACTTTGTTGTCTTTGAGATTGATGTGCATCTCAAGTTCGTCACCACATAGCGGGTTGCTATCTTTTTTTGAAATGTCTGGGTTTTCTATTTTCCCATAATTTCTTGGATTCCTGTAATAATCCAAAATAATTTCTCGATAAATGTCTGCACTACTCAAATTCTAAACAGCTCCCTAGCTCTGTTAAGTGACCTGATAAAAACATCAATTTCTTCTTTTGTGTTATAAATATAAAAGCTTGCTCTAGATGTTGCAGAAACATCAAGTCTTTCCATCAAAACTTGTGCACAGTGATGACCAGATCGTATTGCAATACCATCTTCATCTACTATTGTAGCAAGATCATGTGGATGTATATCTCCAAGATTAAATGAAATAACGCCACCTCTTTTTGTCATATCTGGTGTTCCATACAGCTTGATTCCTTTTACTGCAGAAATTTGTTCAAGAGCATATTTGGTTAATTCAACTTCATGTTCACGCACTTTGTCCATGCCTATTCTGTCAAGATAATCTAAAGCGGCAGAAAATCCAATTACATCTGCAATGTTAGGTGTTCCTGCCTCAAACTTGTATGGCAAATCATTCCATGTTGTCTCATACTTGTGTACCTCTCTTATCATGTCTCCTCCTCCGTTAAATGGAACCATGTTTTCTAGCAGATCCTTTCTTGCCCACAGTACACCGACACCTGTTGGTCCAAGCATCTTATGAGCTGAGAATGCAAAAAAGTCACAATCCAGTTTTTGTACATCTACCTTCATGTGCGGGACAGATTGAGCAGCATCAATTAGTACACGTACTCCTTTTTGATGACATTTTTTGATTATCTCTTCAGATTTGCTTATTGTTCCTAAAACATTGGACATCTGGCTAAACGTTACAAGCTTAACTCGCCCAGTATCCAAATAGGCATCAAGTTGATCAAGTATGAGCTCACCGTTGTCATCTACTCCGATGTATTCAAGCTTGGCTCCTTTTTCCTTTGTTAAGATTTGCCATGGCACTATGTTACTGTGATGTTCATATTCGGTTGTTACAACAATATCGTCCTTTTGTACATTTTGCCTTCCCCAAGAATACGCAACAAGGTTAATTGCTTCTGTTGTTCCCCTAACAAAGATAATCTCTTCGCGGTTTTTTACATTGATGAATTTTGCAACTTTGTCTCTTGTAAGTTCGTATGCAGCTGTAGCTTCTTCCGCAAGCTGGTGTACTGCCCTATGTATGTTAGAATTATAATTAAGATAATAATTGCTAATAGTATCTATTACCTGAATTGGTTTTTGTGTTGTTGCAGCATTATCAAAATAGATAAGAGGTTTGTCTTTGTGAACTTTACGTTTTAGAATAGGAAAGTCGTTTCTGATACTTTCAATGTTAATCACACTAGCTTGCAAATTTATCCAACCTCGACATAGATCTCATTTTGTTCTATTTTAACATTGTAGGTTTTAAGAGGTACTTCAGCAGGAAGGTTTTGCGGCACTCCTGTCTCAAGATTAAAAGTTGAAAGATGTAGCGGACATGTTACTCCTTCCTCGCTTAAAATTCCAGTTGAAAGGTCAGCCTCTGCATGTGTACAAATTCTGTCAGTAGCATATATTTTGCCGTCTAGATTTGCTAAAAGAATTTTTTTATCGTCATGATCAAAATCAAGCATCTCCCCTTTTCCTAATTCTTTCGTACTACAAGCCTTTACCCATTTTGACAAATCTTTTCACCTGTATTTGTAATGGCTTTCAAAGATGTCTGTTTCACGGTATCTTGTCTCTTCAATTTCTAAAAGTTCCTTTAGCTTTTCATCTGATTTTATAGAAAGTTCTCTGCCAATCCATTTGGAATCTATAAGATATGTAATCCAAGCTCTGATTTGGTATGACATTTTTCGTGAAAGAGGTTCAAGAAATCCTTCGACTATTATTTTTTGTGCATCTGACTTATTCAGACCTCGTGTACCCAGGTAAAAGAGATGTTCATCATCAATTTGGGCAACAGAGGCAGAGTGTGTAGCCTTTACATCATTTGTAAATATTTCAAGGCCTGGAATGGAATCAGATTTTGCTCCTTTATCAAGCAGTATAGAATGGCCTGAAAGATAAGATTCCGCATGATGGGCCTCTTTTTCTATTCTAATCATTCCCTTAAACAATGACTTTGAAGTATCTTTCAAAACGGATTTTTCAAGAACTCGCCCAGTAGTTGATGGTGCTACATGTATCAAGTTTGAAGTAATATCAAAGGATTGATTCTTGTTTCCAAATACTACTTCGGTATCGGTTGCATTTGCACCAATTCCAGTCAGATAATTATCAGTTTTATATCTTGAAAGAAGGGATCCAAACAATCCCAGATACCAATTCATTCTACCGTCTCGTCCAATGTTTGCTTTTCTTGTGGAAAAGTTTACGGCGTTTTGATCCATTGCCTGAAATGTAATCATATCAAGTTCTGTATTCTGATTAACAATCACATCGAGTAGTTCAAGATATGCCTGTTGTTTTGTGCTCTTTGGTGCATAAAGCTCCTGTACAATCGAGGCCTTGCAGTTTTCTTCTCCTATCACTATATTACGAGAAATTGTTGAAGTTTGATCCATCGAAAGTGATGAAATCAGGTGTATTGTTTTTTCTAAAACCAAACCGCGAGGAATGTAAATAAAAATCCCTGAATTAAAAAACGCGTTATTGAGTGCAGTGTATTTGTCTGTGTTAGGATCGGTTAATTCAAGTGATTTTTTGATTTTGTCTGGATGATCTTTTATAGCATCTTGGATGGAACATATTACCAGTCCTTTTGATTTTAGCTCTGACGGCAAGTTTATCTTGTGTATGTTTGTCCCTATTTGCACCACGCTTGGATTATCAGCAAGCTCGGCCATTCTATCTTTTACAAAATCTGGAACCGTACTATCTGAGCTAAGTGAGAATGTCACCTCCTCTGGGTTCATCTTGTTTGCATCACTGTATTTATTATAAAGTGGCGAAACTTCGGGTGGTAATTCTTGGTATATTGAAAAAGAATTTTTTCTATATTCTTTAAGCCATGATGGTTCGTTATTTGCAGCAGAGATTTCTTCTATATTGTCTGGACCAAGCTTTGATAAAACAAAAGATGACATGTCTTCTCATAAAATAAGATGGGTAACAGTCTAACCGACTGAGCCATCCATTTCCATTTTTACTAGTCTGTTAAGCTCCACTGCATACTCCATTGGGAGCTCTTTGGTAAACGGCTCGATGAATCCATTTACAATAAGAGTTAGTGCTTCTTCCTCAGAAAAGCCCCTGGTCATAAGATAAAAGATCTGTTCGTCCCCTATTTTTCCTACGGTAGCTTCATGGGTAATAGTGGCATCTTCTTGATTAATTTCCATGTATGGGTATGTATCAGTCTTTGATTCATCATCTAAGAGTAATGCATCACATCTAACAGAAGCTTTTACGTTTGTAGCGCCCTTTGCAACGTGAAGCAAGCCTCGATAAGTGGTTCTTCCATTGCCTTTACTTACTGATTTTGATGTGATTCTAGATGTGGTGTTTGGTGCAAGATGTACCATTTTTGCACCGGTATCTTGATGCTGATTTTTCCCTGCAAATGCAACAGACAGTGTTTCACCGTGTGCGCGTTGTCCTAGCAGATAGATTCCTGGGTATTTCATGGTAAGTTTACTTCCAATGTTTCCATCTACCCAATCTACTCTTGCTCCTTCATATGCATAAGCTCGCTTTGTAACTAGATTGTAAACATCATTACTCCAATTCTGAATTGTCGTGTATCTTAATTTTGCATCTTTGAATGCAATTAATTCTACAACTGCAGAGTGTAATGATTCTGAAGAATATACTGGCGCAGTACATCCTTCGATGTAGTGTACTTCGGCACCCTCATCTGCAATAATTAATGTCCTTTCAAACTGTCCAATGTTTTCTTTGTTAATTCTAAAGTATGCTTGAAGAGGCAGATCTACTTTGACACCTTTTGGAACATAGATAAAAGATCCACCGCTCCAGACTGCACTGTTAAGTGCTGCAAATTTATTATCCTCTGGAGGAATTACTTTACCAAAATATTTCTTAAAGATTTCAGGCTGTTCTTTTAATGCAGTATCGGTATCAAGGAAAAGCACACCCTGTTTTGCAAGATCTTCTCTTAGATGATGATAAACAACTTCAGATTCGTATTGAGCGCCTACTCCTGCAAGGAATTTTTTCTCTGCCTCTGGAATTCCAAGCTTGTCAAAGGTTGCTTTTACATCAGCTGGAACATTGTCCCAATCTTTTTCTGTCTTTTCAGATGCCCTTGCATAATAGTAAATATTGTTAAAATCGATTTTACCTAGATCACCACCCCAATTTGGCATTGGCTTTTTCATGAAAATATCATAAGATCGCAGTCTAAAGTCAAGCATCCATTGTGGCTCGTCTTTTAATTTGCTAATCTCTATAACAGTTTCTCTTGTAAGACCCCTCTTGCTTGTGTAAACATACATTTCGGTAGAGTCTTTGAAATCATATTTACTATAATCCATATTGAGGTTCTCAGTCGTCATACGTAAAATAACCCCGTTATATTATAAAAAACTTCTACCCCTGTTCCTACTTGTATAGCGGAGTAGGCTAAGCTAAATAGTCCAAGCTAACAAAAACAATTTTTTATTGTTTCAAAAGCTCCTGGCACTGTATGCACGTCTGCAACTATTGGTTCTGTTCCAAATTTTTTCAATTCATCTGCAGTAAATGGTCCAATTGCAACAACTTTTGATGTTCTAAGATTTTGTAATAGTGTTTCTTTATCTGCATCCATTAACATAATTTCAAAAAATGCGTTTACCGACGATGCACTAGTAAAGACAATGCCGTCCACCTTGTTATTTGCAAACAGTTCTCTAAATTCATTCCATTGTGATGTATCGCGAAAAGAGCACACGTCATAAAGATAAATCTCCTTTACCTGTAATCCAATTTTTTCAAGAAGCTGTGCAAGAAATGGAGTGGAAGCACCACTTCGTGGAATAATGACTTTTTTTCCTTCAGCATTTAGTCTTGTAAAGACCTCACCGACACCAACAGAAGAAAACCTATTTGGTATATGTGCAACTCTGATTCCTTCAGCTTCAAGTGCTACTTTTGTTTTTGGCCCAACAGCTATCACAGTAGTATTTGCTACTGCAAGTTGGAGTTTTTCATATTTTGAAACTTTTCGTGCAGTATCAAACAAAAGTTTGACTGCTTTTGAGCTCATAAAAACAGAAAAATCAGGATCCTCTTCTTTTATTGCATTTAGAAATTCATCAACAATTTTTTCACCTTTACTTACAAGTTCGAT
>JBGPWD010000125.1:0-2997 GCA_041492015.1 Nitrosopumilaceae archaeon | reverse complement strand
CAAAAAGACCGTTCTATATTAGAAAATCTCAAACTAAAAGAGGAATCAATTCAAGCTTCCTTGAAAATAATACAAGATCAATTTTCAATCCAGGTAAAAATGGAAGATGATAGATTAAAAATTCATATTGCAGATTATCTTACACGTGCGGCTCATTTTAATGAACGAGAATGGAAGCTAGTAAATAGGCGAGTAGAAAATGGACATGTGTACTTGTCTTCACATGAAATTGTTAGACTTGTACGAAAAGAGCTTGATGTTTATATCAATTCAAAGATACAATCAGTTAGCGTATCATTTATTCCAGAAACATTTCGGGAACGCGTTGAAGATTTGGTATTGCTTGCAAAGAAATTTCCTACTACTGTAATTGTTTCAAGTGATTATCCACCATGTATCAAACATGCAATCGAAGTGCTGGATAAGGGAGAAAACTTACCACATTCTGGAAGGTTTATGCTTGCTACCTATCTACTTGCAAAAGGACAAACTATTGAGCAGATTATTCCATTATTTAAAAATGCTCCAGATTACAATGAACGAATTACAAAATATCAACTTGAACATATTGCAGGTTCATCAGGTAAGGCGACAAAATATTCTTGTCCATCTTGTGAAAAACTAAAGAGTGAAAATCTTTGCTTTGCAATACCAGAATGTGACGGAATAATAAATCCAGTGCAGTTTGGAACAAGGAGAAAAACAAATGTTTGAAAAAAATGTAAACTTTGTTGAAGCAGCTCTGAAAGAATATTACTTTAATAACTTTGAGCTAATTCACGTTCCTTCTAGAACCTCAGAACGGGAATTCGGATATCAAAAATTTAATTCTGGTATGGTCAGACACCTTACAATAAAAAATGACAAGGATTTGCATTTTTTGCTTATGACACAGGTACCATCAGATGTTTATTGCTCAAATGGCTATTACTCCTTCCCAAATCTGCCCATGTCGGAAAAGGATTGGAAAGAAGCAGATCTAATATTTGATATAGATGCAAAGGATCTAAAACTTGCTTGTAGAAAGAACCATACCTGTTTCAAATGTAACTCTTGTCAAAACGTGAATGAACAATCCTCAAAATGTGTAAAATGCAATTCTGACAAATTTGATGTAATATCCGTTACTTGCCAGAATTGTATAAATGAAGCAAAGAAAGAAGTGAAAAAGCTAGTTCAGGTTTTAACAGAAGATCTAGCTATAAATGAAGAAAAAATCCTAGTTTATTTTTCTGGAAACGAAGGATTTCATATTCATGTGACAAGTTCTGAATATCAAGCCTTGGACTCTAGGGAAAGAGCAGACTTGGCAGATTATATCATGTTCAATGGAATAATACCAGAAACGATGGGGATTAGTAGACAAAACAATTCAAAAACATCACTTCCAGATATTGGGGAAAGGGGTTGGCGCGGGCGAGTCGCAAGAGAAATTTTTGGTTCAAAATCAAAGCGGCCAAAAATCATTCAAGAGATACTTTTAGGAGGATATCCCAATTTTCAGTCTAGACTTGAAGAGATGCGGCAGACAATAGGTGTAAGAATAGATCCTAAGGTAACAATGGATATTCACAGAATCTTCAGATTAGGAGGATCTATTAACAGCAAGAGCGGTCTTTCAAAAATTCCCTGTAATAACTTGGAAAGCTTTGATCCGTTTTCTGATGCCTGTTTACTTGATGATGAAAAAGTTGAGATTTTAGCAAACTGCCCAATATCATTTATACTTAAAAACAAGAAATATGGACCATATGTAAGCGAGACTATTTCTGTACCAAAACACGTCGCAGTGTACATGATTTGCAAAGGAGTAGCTGATGTTCCTCAAGATAATGAAAATTAGGCTCTATTTACACAAATTTATGCATTTTATGAGATTCTATGCCATCCATGTTTCCCTAGGTAAGACATTAATTTGACACAAAGTAAGGAAGCGTGATTTTGTACAGCTCATCGACTCAAGATAATCCACCCCCGCGTGATGCAGGTAGATACATCAGAATAGGAATAGCGGCACTGATAGGTGTCATAATTTTTGTTATGATAAGCAATCAAGCTGTAATTTTATTTATGAATGTAAAAGAATTTGGTCATTTATTTACAAAACCACTTTACTATTCCCTTATTTCAGCGGTAATTCTTGCTTCGATAGTACTGATAAGAGTAAATGTAAAAAATCGCTCTTCTATTGCTTGGTATAGTATTGATGCTGCAATAAATTTTTTAAAAAAAGGAGCCAACTATTCTGTAACTGAAAACATACCAAGCTTTAAAGATCACAAGCTTAGCATTCCGAATTTTATAATCTGGCAAATAACTAAAGTTCTGCTTTTTGGTGCATTCTTTACAAACCTCATATTTGGTTTTGCAGTTTCGTACATGCTTCAAGGAAATGACCTTGGAGTACAGAGCCTATGGGGATTGTTTTCACTTCCATTTACATTTACTCCAACAGATCCTTCATATGCATTAGATAAGGTTGCACCAATGATTCCAACCCTTACCGTTTTAGTTCCACCATTACTTGCCGCAATTGGTTTACGTCTGGTACTCTATGTTGGATTACACAATATCGTTAGAGTAATCATAAGTTATGTACAAGATGCATCAAAAGGCAAACCAAAATTCCTTGATTATATTGCAACGATTGAGGGTATAATCGGTATTGGAATACTTTGGGCTGGCATAAACATGTTTTTCACAGATCAAATAGATTATAACACAAAATACGCAATTGGGGGCACCATTGCTGTTGGACTTGCTTTAATTGCATTTTATTTTGTGGATAAATTCAAGTCCAAAGTAATCATCCATCCTTCAAAACGAGATGTCTATATCCGTATATTAACAATAATTACAATTGCAGTAATCGCTGGCTCCATCATAGCTGTCAATAACAGCATTGCTGATGCAAGAAAAATAGAATATCTTGGTCCCTACAAAGCTCAACAGATAGGTGTCAATAGATATCTGGGGCAGATTGATCAAATCCAAATT
>JBGPWD010000055.1:0-5379 GCA_041492015.1 Nitrosopumilaceae archaeon | reverse complement strand
TAAAGTGCCTGAAAATGTTAGGGGCGCAGTTAATTTCCACGGTGGTGGATATGATAACCATACACTATTTTGGAATAACATGAAACCAAATGGTGGAGGAACACCTGGTGGCAAAGTAGCTGATGCCATAAAATCGGTTTTTGGAAGCTTTGATACATTCAAAGAAAAATTTTCCAAAGACAGTGGTACAATTCAAGGCAGCGGATGGGGTTGGCTAGCTTACAACCCAGTAACAAAGAAAGTTGAATTTACAACAATGCCAAACCAAACTAGTCCAAGAACAAAAGGCTTGGTTCCCTTGTTAGGACTAGATGTGTGGGAGCATGCCTACTATCTGAAATATCAGAACAGACGTCCAGATTACATCACTGCGTGGTGGAACGTAGTAAACTGGGATGAAGTAGAAAACCGACTTTCAAAAGTATAACCTCTTCTCTTTTTTTGTTTTAATCAGAGAATGCATTTATAGGCGGGAAAACGAATTTTTTGCAAATGAGTGAAGAACAAGCCCAGACATTGCTACAACAGATGCAAGCACTTGAAGCTTACATGGCAGACTTGTTACAAAAAGAACAATCCATCATGAAACTTTTACAGGAAGCAATAGGTGCAATAGAATCAATGAAGGCACTAGGCGATACACAACTTGAAACTCTTGTGCCAGTAGGCATGGGGACATATGTAAAAGCAACAATACCACCAAATGAAAAAATGGTTGTAAACATTGGAGCGGGAGCTTCAATTGAACAAGATAAAAACTCTGCAATTAATTATGTTGAAGAAAGGATAAAGGAATTGGAAATAGTACTACAGCAATTATCTGCCCAAAAACACGAAGTTGCACTAAGACTTGAACATGGCCAGCGAGAAATGAATCGTCTACTACAAGCTAGTCAAAGTAATCAATAAAGGCAAAATATCATGTTTGAAAAACTAAGGAACGCGTTTTCTTCTGCAGTAAAGAGTTTGGGACAGAAAGATCTAAAAGAAAAAGACATTGATGAGGTTCTCTTTGAGCTCGAAATTGCACTTTTAGAATCTGATGTTGCAACCGAAGTAATTGATTCTCTAAAAGATGATTTAAAACAAAAGCTGATTGGTGCTACTGTAGAAAAAGAACAGATAGCAAATGTAGTAAAACAAAACCTACGACAACACATTTCAAGCATGTTTGACTCTGCAGGAAAAATCGACATTCTATCAAACATTCAAAAGAAAAAGAGTACAGGAGAGCCATATATCATATCATTTATGGGAATTAACGGAACAGGCAAGACCACAACTGTAGCAAAGGTTGCATATCTTTTGCGAGAAAACAAATTCTCTGTTGTGATTGCTGCTGCAGATACATACCGTGCAGGAGCAATAGAGCAGATAACCGAACACGCAAAGAGACTAAATCTGAAAATCATTGCACAAAACTATGGGTCTGACCCAGCCGCTGTTGCACGCGATGCTGTGCTTTATGCCAAATCTCACAAGATCGACTGTATCTTAATTGATACTGCTGGAAGAATGCAGACAAGTAAGAATCTCATGGATCAGATTTCAAAAATCAACAAAGTCGTAAATCCTGATTTGAAATTATTTGTAGGTGATTCACTAGCAGGTAATGATACTGTAAATCAAGCACGTGAATTCTATCAGTACACCAAATTTGATGGTTCTATACTGACAAAGAGTGATGCCGATGCACGAGGAGGCGCAGCAATATCAATAGTAAAGGTAACATCAACTCCTATCTTGTATCTTGGAGTAGGACAAGAGTACAAAGACTTGAAGCCATTTGACAAGAACTCGTTTTTGGAATCGCTATTTGGTGCAGAAGAAATCTCAATTCCACAAACACAACCTGAAATAAAAGACCAACAACAGCAAGAAATTTCTATGCAAGAAAAAACTGAACAAGTAAAACCAGAGATTAAAGTAGAATTAAAACAAGAACTCAAACCAGAACCAAAACAAGAGAAAATTCAGGTCGAAGACGAAGAGGATCCTTTCGCTGGAATTGTAACAAAAGACATAGAAAAATTTTCTGATCTGTTTGATGTACCACCACCCGAAAATGATAAAGAAGCAAGGGAATTGGCAACTAGACTCAGAAAATGGATTTCACAAGGAAGACCAAAAACTGAAGAAAATGCAAAAGATGAATCAATAGAAGAAGAAACAATGGAACAAGAAGATGCTAAACCTAAAAAGAAGCACTCATTATTTGGATGGGGAAGGAAATGAAATTAAAAACAAAAGACCTGTTAACACTAAACGAACTTAGCAAAAACGAACTGGTAGGAATCATAGATAGTGCAATAAAACTCAAAAAAGATCTCAGGGCAGGAATTTACAAACCTCTTTTGAAAAATAAAACACTAGCAATGATATTCCAAAAGCCATCCACTCGCACACGCGTAAGTTTTGAAACTGGAATGTTCCAACTAGGTGGTCAAGCACTAAACCTAACTTCAGATGAATTGCAACTTGCGCGAGGGGAAACTATTGAAGATACATCCAAGACACTCTCGCGTTATGTTGACATCATAATGGCCCGTGTATATTTACATGAAGAGGTAGAAATTCTTGCAAAAAATTCGACCATTCCTATAATAAATGGACTGTCTGACTCTTTTCATCCGTGCCAAATCTTAGCAGACCTTATGACAATAAAGGAAAAAAAGAAAAAACTTGGAGGTTTGAAGCTTGCTTGGGTTGGAGACGGCAACAACGTCTGTAATTCGATGATTTACGGATGTGCCAAATCAGGAATTGATCTTAGTATTGCAACTCCTAAAGGATACGCACCAAATTCCAAAGTAATCAAAGAATCAAAAAAGTTGGTAGACATTAAACTACTAAACGATCCATTGACAGCTGTAAAAGATGCAGATGTGGTTGTCACTGATACATTTGTATCTATACATCATCAGACAACTGACAGAACAAAAGATTTTCTACCAAAGTTTCAGGTAAATTCAGATCTCATGAAAAAAGCTGATCCCAATGCAATCTTTTTGCATTGTCTTCCAGCAAAACGTGGACAAGAAGTAACAAGCTCTGTAATTGATGGACCGCAATCAGTTGTTTGGGATGAAGCTGAAAATAGGTTGCATGCCCAAAAGGCTTTGATGGTTGCGTTACTCCGAGTCTAACGTTTATAAGAGCTTTACCGAAATTTTTTGTAAACGAGGACAGTAAATGGCATATTCACAAATATTACGTAGACTCCGGGAAGAGAAGACTAACTATAGAAAAAGAAGACATCTTCTCATGGGTAGGAGAGACTATATCACAGTTCAAATTTCAAGTGAAAATACTCTAGTTCAAATTCATAAACCAGAAATGCAAGGAGACAAGGTTCTGGCATCAGCACATTCTAGATATCTTTTAGGCAAAGGCTGGAAAGGTTCAAGAAAAAACATTCCGGCAGCTTATCTGACAGGATATCTTGCAGGAAAAAAGGCACTAGTTAAAGGAGTAAACGCAGCTGTCCTTTACAGTGGTACAAGAAGATATACACAACGAATGGCAGCAGCATTAAAGGGTGTAATAGATGCAGGCCTTGAAGTACCAGCAGACCATGAAACTTTTCCAAACGATGAAAGACTTGCAGGAAAACATCTCAAAATACAAAATGAAATCAACAAAGTAAAATCAGCAATTGATGTAGAGGTTAAAACAAAATGAGTAGACAAGAACACCGTCCAAGAGATAGAAGAGAACCAGAAGAAGAATGGGTACCTAGAACAACTCTAGGAAAATTAGTAAACAGTGACAAAATAACATCCATGAAAGAAATTTATGAAAATGGTTACAGGATACAAGAAGCTGGAATTATCAAAAAACTTTTGCCCGGAATTAAAACCGAAGTAATTGATGTTGGAATTGTACAAAAGCAAACAACCAACGGTGAATATACACGATTCAAAGCTCTAGTTGCAGCTGGAGACGAAAATGGTTGGCTTGGAATTGGTCAAGGAAAATCAAAACAAATGAGAATTGCGATTGAAAAAGCTACCAACGCTGCATATCTTGCTGTTAGTCCAGTAAAACTTGGTTGTGGAAGCTGGGAATGTAGATGTGATAATCCACATTCTGTTCCGTTTAAAGTAAGAGGAAGAGGTGGAAGTGTTGAAATTGAAATTATTCCAGGACCAAGAGGTCTTGGATTGGTTGCAGGTGGAAACATTAGAAATCTGTTAAAACTTGCAGGACTAAAAGATGTCTGGACCAAAAGCAAAGGTTCTACTAACACAATGAATTCGACTTCAAAGGCTGTTCTTAACTGTCTAAGGCAGACATTTAGTCAAGGTTGAAGGGTTGTGGCAAAAGCTTTCTTGGTAGTTAGAATGAGGGGGACAGTAAACGTGCCTCACTGGGCAAGAACTACACTTGTTCTTCTGCATTTAGACAAAAAATTTAGAGCGACAATAATTCCGGCTAAAGATAATACCAAAGGAATGTTGGATAAAATAAAACACTATGTATCATGGCAAGAAATTGATGTTTCTACAACAAAGGAGCTCTTAGAAAAAAAGGCACGAATAGATGGATACAAAAAACTAACTGTAGAAGACATTGCAAAATTAGGATTCAAAAGTACAGATGATTTGGCCAAGTCCTTGGCAGAAGGTACTGCTACATTATCAAAATTAAAACCGGTAAAACCATGGTTTGCTTTGGCTCCTCCAAGATACGGCTTTAAGCGAAAAACAAAAAAAATGTATGGTGAAGGAGGAATCTTGGGCAGTCACAAAGAACTTCTTGAACAAGTGAGGTTTATGATGTAAAATGGCAACCAGATTAAGAAAGACACGAAAGTTTAGGGGAAGCAGAAACCACGGATGGGGACAGATTGGTCAGCATAGAGCAAGCGGACACAAGGGAGGTCTTGGAAGATCTGGTATGCACAAGCACCACTTTATCAAAATGCTTCTAGAGGACCCAAATCATTTTGGTCATGATTCTACTCACCCGCCACATCCGTACCTTGTAAAAAAATGGATTAGTGTAAGAGATCTGGACGATTTCTTTGCGAAATTTGGAAAACAAGAAGGAGGAAAAAAAGCAATCGATCTTACAGAATTTGGTTATGACAAACTATTAGGAGGAGGACAAACCAAGAATGCTTACATTGTAAAAGTGGAGAGATTCTCTGCTTCTGCTGAAGAAAAAATAAAACAAGTTGGTGGCGAGGTGCTTGTAGCAACATGATTGAAGAAGGAACTCCTACAGGTTTTCTAAGAACAATTATTTCTAAAGCAGAAGTCTATATACCACAAGTTCCAAAACCAAAAAAGAAAATCCCATTACAAGTTCGTCTCATGTGGTGTGGACTGGCACTATTCATCTACATGATAATGGGCCAGACTCCGCTTTATGGTG
>JBGPWD010000181.1:0-2135 GCA_041492015.1 Nitrosopumilaceae archaeon | reverse complement strand
TTACAGGTGTAAATTCAATACTGTCGCAATGAAGTTGTAGTATGCGCATGTTTTGATTCTTTTTTTGTTATCGACTTAAATGTTATGAAAATATTAAAAGTGGATCGGAGGGGATTTGAACCCCTGACCACCGCAGTGTGAGTGCGGTATCCTACCAGCTAGACCACCGATCCGAGATACCTAGGAATGAGTATTATTTAGTTGTTGAAGACAGTTAATTCATTCATTAATTTACCAATTTTTTATTTTGATTTCAGCCATTTAGTTTTAACAATATTTTGGCTACGCTAGCGCCAATCTTTTTGACTTGATCTTCCTGTTTTTTGTCTTTCAACGTACCATCTTCATTGAAAGCCTCATGAGCTTTTGCTATTGCTATTTGATCTGGCATAACAATGACTCCGATGTTTTCAAGTATTGACCTTACATGAACTAATCCTCTAAGACCCCCAAGCATTCCGGGAGAAGCACTCATTATTCCTGCAATCTTATTTTTAAAACAAGCTAGAGGGATTTCTTCTTTGGACTGGCGCGATGCCCAATCAATTGTATTTTTAAAAACAGCTGAGATGGAGCTGTTATACTCTGGTGAAGAAATAAGAAACCCTTGGTGTGTTAACATAAGGTCCTTGAGCTTACGTGCATTAGAAGGAAGCCCATCTCGCTGCTCCAAATCACTATCATAAATTGGCATTGGAAAATCACGGAGATCAACTACAGTGACATCCGCACCGGCTTCTGTTGCGCCAGTAGAAGCTATTTTGACTAGTTTTTTATTAAAAGAATCAGCTCTAGTGCTTCCTGCAAATGCGATGATTTTTGGTTTTGCCAACATTAAATCAATTTTGACTTATATTGTTCTTAGTTTGATATAAAATAGATGGCTTCAGAAGCTCATCAAAGGTTACTAAATTCATTAGCAAAATCTATGGAGGGTTTTGGAATAACTATTACACATTTGGATATTGATGGAACTCCAGAATATTTTGATGAAAAGTATAGAAAATTACCCATACCAAAAGAAAGAGATGGCCACAAACCTGATTTGGAAGGAATGAAGGGAGTCTTGAGGCATCTGGGTGAGGCAAAAATTAAGATTAAAGATGATGAAAATCTCGTTTCTCAGTTCAGGGCATTTACCAATCTAGAAATGAATGATAAGAAAATCCCGCTTCATATTGCAGTACCAAAGTCTCTTAAAAAAGATCTAGAAAAAAAGTTGTACAAACTAGATCTTTATAAAAAATACAAAAATGGAATCATCAAGATCTGGGCAGAATAATACAATATTTAGACGTGGATTAATTTAGATCGAGCTAAATAACTTAGCCTTGGCTAACTTTTATATGAAGACCGGATTATCATGCAATCATCGCATGGTTGCATCCATTTCAAAAATATCTCGTTTTACGAGTTTTCTTAGAAGGTTCATTATGTATTCCGGCCCTGCACTAATAGTAAGCATAGGATACATGGATCCGGGAAATTATGGAACAGACCTACAAGGTGGAGCAGCTTTTGGTTATTCATTACTATGGGTTGTATGGCTCTCATGTGCCATAGCGATGTTAATGCAGTATCTGTCTGGAAAATTAGGAATTGCGACAGAAAGGAGTTTGGCTGAAATTTTACGGGAAAAATTAGGTAGAAAGTTATTCATCATCCCATATTGGTTAAGTTCCGAAGTTGCGGCGGCTGCAACAGATCTTGCAGAATATCTTGGAACAGTCATTGCATTGAACCTATTATTTGGGGTGCCAATGATCTATGCTGCAATCTTTGGAGCTGCAGATGTTATCATCATATTGGCTCTTACATCAAGAAGATTTCGCCTACTGGAACAGCTCTTTTTGCTTTTTGTTACAATCATAAGCTTTGGTTACGTCTATGAACTATTAGTGGTCCCGCCCGATGTTCATGGGATACTTGCGGGTTCACTTTCTCCTCACTTTGCAAATTCTAGTGCGTTGTTTGTTGCTGTTGGCATAATTGGGGCCACGGTAATGCCACATGTTGTCTTTCTACATTCTTTTCTTACAAAGGAAAAAGCAAGCGGCAAGACACTTGAGGAGAGAAAGAAGATGCGGAAACTACATCTTGCCGAGACCATATTTTTGCTCACCATAGCTGCCTTG
>JBGPWD010000019.1:0-8295 GCA_041492015.1 Nitrosopumilaceae archaeon | reverse complement strand
AGTGGCATCACTGTTGTAACAGTCCCTATCACCACACTAACAGAACAAGTTAGTGTTGTGGGTAGTTCTGTTGTTCCAGAATTTGGTCCAATAGCAGAACTAGTTTTGATTATTTCTATAATTGCAACAATTACACTGGCAAGATTTAGACCAAACCATAAACTGGTATAGATGCCCCGTGGATAACTCTTGAATCTTCTGATGCAAGAAAAAGTACAACTCTAGCAATTTCTGATGGTTTGACCCACTTGGAAAAATCTGCACCAGGCATGTCTTTTCTGTTTGCATCAGTATCTATGATGCTGGGCATTATACAATTTACATTAATGTTGTTTTCTTTGACTTCATCTGAGAGTGATTCAACAAGCCTGATGAGACCGGACTTGGATGCACCATATGCAGAGTTGCCACTAATTCCTTTTAGTCCCAATCTAGCTGCAACATGAATAACTTTGCCAGAGCCTTGTTTTACCATTTGCTCTACCACATGTTTGCTAACCAAAAAGGCGGTTTTCAAATTAAGATTCATCATCAAGTCCCATTCCTTTTCAGTCATCTCTGTTACTTTTTTTCCACCAAGATATCCGCCTACTAGGTTAACTAAGACATCGATATGACCATATTTTTTGACAACATCAGATACAGTTTTTTTTATTTGTTGTTCGTCACCAATGTCTGCTTTAATTAGCACCACTTTCTTAATTAGATCTCCAATCTTTGATTCTAGTTGTGAAAGTTCTTTATCTACAACATAGGTCATTACAGCAACAGCATTTGATTTAAGAAATGCCAAGCTGACTTCTCTACCTAACGCACCAGTTCCTCCCGTAATTAGGACTATTTTCCCTTCAAAATCATAATCTTTCACATGCATTCATAATTCATCTACATTGCTAATTAAAAAAGAATTTTCTAGCTACGAATTTTATCAGCAACAGTACAACAACAATTGAATAAAAAATCAGATATCAAGAGATCCTTTAGTGCGCACCTTGTCTTCAACTGCGTCTGCCATCACATCAAGATCTGAAGTGTCATCAAATTTCTGATATGTTAATTTCTCCAATGTTTTAATGATGCTTTTAGCTGAGCGGTATTGAGGTACCTTTGGATCATTTAGCTCACCATACAGTCCTATACCTTCAATGTTGTTTTGTTTTGCAAAACCAAGAATGAGTCCATTAAAACCAGTGATAATAGATGGTTCTGGCGTAGTATCTACGCCTAATTTTCTCACTCTATCTGCAAGACTTGCGGAGGTTGTTGTAACAAACGTTTTGGGCTCTTTTCCAAAATCACGATTAGTATGAAATCCCCCTACTGTATAGATGAATCTAGCAGAATATCTTTTTGCGATATCAATCACATCCTGACATAACGTGTTTAGTTCTTCGTTTGTTTGTGGTTGTCCTGCACCACCACCAAAGACAACAGTATCTTTGGCATATCGATATTCCCATGTTTCCTCTGGTAATTCGATGAAACCGCCATTATCAATTACATATCCTGGAAGTGATGAAGCGATTTTTCTGAAGGGATGTGTATCAAGGCTGCTGTTAATAAAATCAATCACAATACTGCCAACGTCTCCCATGTCTTGCATAGCTGCAATAATTAGTGGCTTTTGTAGATCAGGTTCTATTTTTTGTTCTATTTTCACAGTAGTTGTTGTCTATGGTTGTGATTAATACTTTGGGCAGATTTGGCCAGTTAGGATATAAGACGAATTTTTCAAAGAAAAATCATGGGAAAATATCTTGTTCCTCCATTACCATATTCATACGATGCCTTAGAACCACACATAGATGCAAAGACAATGGAGATACATCACACCAAGCATCACCAAGCTTATGCAGATGGTCTAAATACAGCGTTACAAAGTATTAACGCTCTAACTCACAAAAGCTACATTGTTGAAATTTTATCAGATCTAAGTTCCGTTCCTGAAAACATAAGAAATGCAATTAATTTTTACGGCGGTGGATTTGAAAATCACAGATTGTTCTGGGAGAGCATGAAACCAAATGGCGAAGGAGAGCCCGGAGGCAGACTTGCTGATGAGATAAAGATTTACTTTGGCAGCTTCAGTGAGTTTAAAGAAAAATTCTCAACTGGTACAGCTGCAATACAAGGGAGTGGTTGGGGTTGGCTAGTTTACAATCAAACCTTTTCTAGGGTAGAGTTTAGAACAACAGAAAACCAGACTAGTCCTTATACACAACGGGCCATTCCGTTATTGGGATTAGATGTGTGGGAGCATGCATATTATCTCAAGTATCAAAACAGGCGAGCTGATTACATACAAGCTTGGTGGAATGTAGTCAACTGGACTGAGGTTGAAGAAAGGTTTCTTCGAGTAGCATCATAATTTCAACTAGCCTACCTTGTGTAAGCAGAATACTAATTGTGTTTGATGGTTTTATTGTGCAACGACGGTAATTGGCTTTTCCTCTTCTGACTGAGGGCTAGTTTCTTTTCTTGCTCGTGCTAATGCCATTTTTAGATGTTCAATTTCTATCTCATCAATCATTTCACACATGACATCTATTTCTGAGATCAAATACTTAAGTTCTATGGATAAATTAGATATCTGAATTCCGTTTTTGGTCCTTAGAATTTTTTGGCTCTTTACCTGCCCATAGTCTTGCAATAGCACCCATCATAAATCCCCCAACTACAACTATTGCAACACCGCTAATTATCATCACGATTGTCTTTGCAACAGTTTTGATCTTGGACATGTTGTATTATGTATGCTCCATTAAATATGGCTTTGAATTAATGTAATCTTGTTTTATGAAATAAATTGAAAGAAAGGTTGCTTTAAATGCAACCCAATTCTGGCAAGAATGGGAAATCAATTGTCTGACAATTTAATCAACACAATACAAGAGATCATAGATTCTGGCAAAGGGGACGCTCAAAGATTGAGATCAATTCTAACTGGTCTCCAAAATGGCCAGCCTCTTGAAACAAGTGATCAACAATACGTAGAGAGCCTTACCTTAAAAACTGACGAATTTGGGACAAACGAAGATTCTATAACATTTGACAATATTTCTTTAGAGCAAAACAATGATACCAATCTTAACAATGCACCTAAAGCAGATGATATACCCAAAACACCAAAAGTTAACACAAAAAAGATTGCAATAGCTGGCATTGTTATTGCCGCTATATTTTTCAGCTTTGTCGGAGTAGATGCCTATGCAGTTAGTGCCCTACAATTTCGTCCACACCAAGGATCACAGTATGCACTGTCTGAAACAGTGTTACATATTCAAGCCGATGCTTGCAACCCTTCCTATTTTCCGGCCAGTTTTCACAATTATGAGATAAATGCAGTTTACAAATCCCAAGTTCTTGAAACTGCCTCAATTAGTGGTAACATGATTTCGCCAAAATCATCCCTCCTTTTAGACGGTACTTTTACCATAAACAAGGAAGCTCTTTCACAATTTGCAAAACTAGGTTCCCAATTTGATCCAAATGATGCGCTAGTTAAAACAAAACTTGATGCACCAATTTTTGGAGTTATTCCATTTACAATTAACAAGGATTACCCAGGCAATGAGTTTGCAAACATTGTAAAAAATGGTCCCCCTGGCGGTTATCATTGTTAATTTATCGTTGACATTAAAAAACAACTTGTCAAAAATTTCTGTTTGCAAACTTTCTGTGATTTTATTTTTTATTTCGTTCCTTGAGTCTTTGAATCATTCTTGCCTCCCCTTCTGCAAATCTTCTCTTGTCTTCCTCAGTTTCTAAAAGGAGTGGAGGCACTTCTCTTGTTTTACCATCAGGACCAAGCGCTACTGCAGTAACAAAAGCAGTATTTGTAAGTGTTATATTTCCATTCATCAAATCTTCGGCTTCAACTTTAATTTCAATTTCCATAGATGATCTGTGAACATAGTTTATCCTTGCATTAAGTATGATAGCATTTCCTACAAAAACAGGCTTGTGGAAATTAACTCTGTCTATACTGGCTGTTACTGTATTCATTCTTGCATGTCTTTGTGCCACCAAACCTGCAACAAGATCAATTTGCTTTAAAATCTCGCCTCCAAAGACGTTACCGTTGGGATTTGCGTCTGTTGGAAACATTCGGACTGTCATCTCTGCTTTTGATTCGTTTGGGCTTTTTGGTTTCAGAGCCATTTTCTATCCAGTTCTCCTTAATAAGCGGAACTTTATTTTTGATTCTTTTGCTTTTCTTCTTTGTGGCACAAACACGAACATAGATCATGACGATATCCATTGCGGATACGGTACTCACAATGAATCGAATGTTCAGTTTTGTTCAATTGATATATGATTAAGTGCAATTGTCACAATTTTATATTTTGGTCATATTATACAAAGCCGATGAAGTATTTTTGGTGGAGGTTTTTAGATTATGCAGTAGGGGTTTTTGTGGGCGGACTAGCGGTTTTTTTGGTGCATAGGTTTCTTTGTCATGATTGTATAGGTCACTGGACACCGCTTTTGATGTTAGCCATATGGGTTTCACTTATGTTATTTTGTAACTTTCTATTTCAAACCTTTATACCAAAACAGGTGACTCGGAATAAATAACATGTTTTTTAATTATTTTCTTAATTTATGTTATCTAAAATTCACGAACAGGTCTTAGGATTTGTAATGATAAATATACCTGCACAAAATACCCTAATTGATGATAAAGTTCTTTCAAGAATTTTGCGATAATGTAGTAGCACTAGATCCATCGATTAGATTTGCAGGAATATCAGATGAAGATGGAAAGTTTGAGGCAACTGCACAACGAAAAGGCCTCAATGCGTTGCTTACCTCAGAAGAGAGGGCTCAATATGCAATTACTGCAGCAACACGTCAATATACCAGACTAAGATGGGAATATCTCCTAGGGAGAATTTTGTATGCAAGCTCTCACTATTCCAAAATAACTCGTGCTACCATTCCAATTGCAGATGAAAGCAGTAGGCTTTCTTATGTTCTATTACTATCCTTTGATGCAGATACACCAAACTTCCACGAAATCATAACAAAAAAAGTTATTCCCCTAGTACACAAAAACATGAGTACTTTTCTTGCAGAATCACAAAAATAATCTCTTCAATAATTACAAATTTCTACAATTTTTGAAAACGATATGAGTTTAGGTTACAGTAATTTTCATGATCAATGGTACAGATAATGCATCAGGATTATTGATACCAGCCCATACAAAGATTTGAGCATTATAAGTTCCTGGCAAGGCAGGTATCCATGATTGGGAAGGATTCAAAGATTGACCAGGATCTAACGAACCTGTGAGCCACGATAAAGATACTACCACCCCATCTTGATTCTGAATTTGTACTAGGTACGCAAAAGGTTGAGATCTATCCTGATTGTTTGTTATGTCAGATGTTATCTGAACTTGTTTGTTTACTTTGCTTTCCCATACTCCATTTGTGAGAGTGGCAGAATATTTTTCCCCTTGAAGAGCAAAAACATCGTGTGTTATTGGCAATAGAAGAATTACAAGCAAAGAAATGGCCATCAAAATTGTTTTAATTTTCAATTGATGTTATTCAAACAATATGCCACTTTTTAGGGTTTTGAAAATTTTGTCAAGATGTTATCTGAATTAATTTGTTCCTAGATTGTTGCCCTGCTGTAATTCTCACTTGAGACTGTGGTATATTGAAGTATTTTGAAATTTTCTGAATCAGTTCTCGATTAGCTTCTCCTTTTTGTGGTTTGGACTTTATTCCCACAGATATCTCATCATTGTTAACTTTAATGAAATCCTTATGAAATGTGACATGGACTTTGTAAATCATAATTAATCTAGATATAAGATAAATATTAAACAACTTGTTTTCTATATATCATATTGTCCGACTCTAATGACGATCTTGAACGACTACAACTTTTGGATGTTGTATCACAAAGAGGCATCAAGGGCCTTGCACGAGTGCAGTTAGAACGTCTCCAAGTTCTTGTAGAACAAAAAGATTACAGCAACAATCCCAAAGCACAAAAATCAAAAATGAAATTGTTATCACAGATTGCCATTGCAATTTATGATTATGATGAGAAATATGGCAGTTCATTTAAAATACGCTAGAAAGAAAGTCGGACAATGCTAGGCGATGTCATCAATTCCATATTACATGATACTTTATTCATAAAATATGGCCTTATGGGACTTTTTTTTAACGGAATGTTTTCAAGTTTTATTCCAATTCCAACTGAGGTAACTATCTCTGCTTTACTTTTGGGTGGAGTAAACCCATGGCATGTCTTTTTGGTGCTAACCATTGGTTCTATAATTGGCGGCTATATTGCATACTATATAGGATACAATGGAAGGTTGCTAAGAAAACTTAGAAAAACTCAAAAATATGAACAAAAAAGCGTGAACATCATGACCAAGTATGGCTGGGCTACAATAATTTTCTTTTCTCCTTGGATTCCCATACTTGGAGATGTTGTATCTATTGTAGCTGGGACCAAAAGATACGATGTTGTAAAATATACAATTGCGATGACAACTGGCAAGACGGTAAAAGCAGCTGCAATAGTATTTCTTAGCTTCCATTTCTTACATTGGCTAGTTAACATTCTACGTTAGATCAAAGGTATATTACTCGTTTTTTAGAACCAGAATATCGTGAAACCAGTTTTCCCAATTAACTATGAACTGGAATTTGAACCAGATTTTGATAAATTCAAGTTCAGAGGAAGAGAGAGTGTTCTCATACAAGCAAGATCCACAAGGCAGATAGTTCTAAACTCTGCAGAATTGGAAATCAAAGACTGCAAGATTATTATAAATAAAAAGACCATCAGACCCAAAGTAAGACTAGATGTTAAAAATGAGGAGCTAATTCTTTCTTTACCGGAAAAGGTCTCAGGAAAGGCCATACTTTTGATCAATTTTATAGGCACCTTAAATGACAAACTAGTTGGCTTTTACAGAAGCAAGTACGAATACAAGGGTAAAGAAAAACTTCTTGCCACCACACAATTTGAAGCTGCAGATGCAAGACGAGCTTTTCCATGCTGGGATGAACCAGAAGCCAAGGCAACCTTTGATGTCTCCCTTATTGTTGATAATAATTTAACTGCAATTTCTAACATGCCTGTAATATCCAAAAAGAAAACAGGTAAGAAAACAATATTCAGGTTTGCACGTTCACCTATAATGTCAACATATCTTTTGTATCTTGGCGTAGGCGAATTCGAGTTTTTAGAGGGCAGACTTGGCAAGACTTTGATTAGAATAGTTACAACAAAAGGAAAGAAAATGTTGGGTAAGATTGCCCTTCAGTTTACAAAACAATTTCTTTCATTTTATCAGGATTATTTTAGAATAAAGTACCCACTTCCAAAACTAGACATGATAGCAATTCCAGACTTTGCCTCAGGTGCGATGGAAAATTGGGGGGCCATAACATTCAGAGAAACAGTATTGCTTTATGATCCAAAAACATCCTCAACTGAAACTAAACAGCATATTGCAGAAGTAGTTTCTCATGAAATCGCTCATCAGTGGTTTGGCAATCTTGTTACCATGAAATGGTGGAATGATCTTTGGCTCAATGAAAGCTTTGCTACTTTTATGGCTACAAAGGCCGTAGACAAATATTATCCAGAGTGGGATTTCTGGGATCAATTCTTAATATCAGAGATGAGTGGTGGTCTGAGTCTTGACTCGCTTAAAACTTCACACCCAATTGATGTTAAAGTAAAAAGTCCTGCCGAAGTAAGACAAATTTTTGATGAAATAAGCTATAACAAAGGAGGATGTGTACTTATGATGCTAGAAAACTTTCTTGGAGAAAAAAATTTCCGCATTGGTTTACACAATTATCTTTTAAAATACAAGTATGACAATGCCAAAGGCGAAGACCTCTGGAATTCACTAGCATCAGTATCAAGAAAACCTGTAAAGCAGATGATGAACAGCTGGGTAAGGCAAGTAGGATATCCGTTAATTCAGGCAACTGTGAATGATTCCAAAATAAGACTAGAACAAAAAAGATTCTTGCTTGAGAACGGAAAATCACGAAATGGGAATTGGATAATACCGGTGTCTGTAAAAACAGGAGACAGACTTGTTTCCAAGTTGATGACCAAGCCCATAACAATTCCAATCGATACTGAATCTGGTTGGTTTAAGATAAATTCGGGTCAGAAAGGTTTCTACAGAGTAAAATATGATGACATCACACTAGAGAAACTTGGAGAACTTGTACAAGAAAAGAAACTGGGTAATGTAGACCGTTGGAGTCTTCAACATGATCTGTTTGCTCTTTGTCT
>JBGPWD010000028.1:0-7579 GCA_041492015.1 Nitrosopumilaceae archaeon | reverse complement strand
GACATTTTCAAAAAGATTCTTGTCCCTTTTGATGGCTCAAAATACTCAAGGATTGCTTTAGTACATGCTATTAAAATAGCAAAGAAATTTGGATCAAAAATATTTCTAGTTACAGAAGTTGATACGTCAGATTTCCCACCAGGTATGCTACTCGCTTTATTAAAAAAGGACAAGATGCTAGAACAATCAATTAGTGAATTTATGGTTGCAGTAAAATCTCAGGCACGAAAAGAACTCCTTGCAGAAGTTGCAGTCTGTAAAGCAAATCGTGTTGATGCATATTATGAGATCATAAGCGGAACAAGCCCAGTTGAAGCTCTTCTTAAGTTCGCACGCGGAAGAAAGGTTGATCTTATCGTAATAGGCAGCCAGGGATTACATGGCATTGAGAAAATAAAGGCACTTGGTAGCGTTAGTAGGAAGATTTCTGAACTAGCTACGTGCCCAGTTTTAATTGTTCATGGATGAATTGTATGCATTGCACGGCACTGCAGTCCTACTCATTATATCAAATTAAGAAAATACTGCATACATGCAAGTATTATTAAAAGGAAAACAGGTTCAAGAACAGACCTCAAAAGACGTCTTACTTAGAATCCTAGCAGACAAGTATTCAAGAGCAATACTTGAAGCAACAATGGATTCGCCAAAATCTGCAATAGAGCTTAGTGCTGATTGCCAAATACCAATCAGTACAGCATACCGAAGAGTACAAGAATTACACGATAACAAACTCTTGGGAATCTCTGGCTCTATCAACGACGATGGTAAAAAGTACTTTTTGTACAAATCAAAGGTCAAAGCCATAATGACCTGTTTTAAAGGAAATTCTCTTGAAGTAGAAATTGTTCCTAATGCTTTGGTAATGCCAGAGAATTAGGAACTTTCACAAATTTTTCTTAAAAATTGGTGAGAATCAGACTTGAAAATCAGACTCCCTTTTAAATTTACTATTGAGGACTGATGTATAGTGAGAGTTCAAGTGAAACTATACACATCCCCGGTAATTACACTGGAGCCAGAAAACACAATAAATGATGCGTTATTCCTAATGCAAAAAAACGATATAAAACGAATTGTAATTGTTAAAGATAATTTTCCAGTAGGAATTGTAACTGAACGCGACATGGGCAGATTTTTAGAAAAAGACAAGACTGTTAGAGCTTTGGATAAAATCTCACTTGATGAGATTATGAGTAGAAACCCTGTTAATATCACAATTGGACAGCATGATCACTTGGAACAATGTGCAATTCGTATGGAAACATTTCAGATAAGCTCCGTTGTAGTAGTAGATAATGAAGGAAAATTAGTTGGTATCACTACAAAATCAGATCTTGTAAAAAATTTTTCTAATCTATACATAGGTATTTACAAAGTAAAAGATTACATGAATAGAAAAATGATTACTTGCAGAAAATCTGATTCACTAATGTATGCACTAAACATGTTAAACGTAAACAAAATTTCAAGATTAGTTGTAACTGATAGTGAAGGAAAACCTATTGGAGTAATAACATATGATACATTTTTGCGAAATAGCGAATATTTTAAACTTGGAAAACACGATACACGCCATTATCTTTTACCAAAAACGTCTGCAAAAGAATTACAAGTTGGTGATTTAATCACAAATGAACTTTTGACAATTGAATCTGAGGCTGATCTTTCAAAAGCGGCAAAATTGATGACAGAGTATAATGTAAGTGGAATACCTACAGTTGACAAAGATGGAAACTTGGAAGGTATAATTAGCTCGACAGACATTGTTCGCGCATACAGTGAGGTAGAAACTCATTTTCGGCTAATAAAAAAAGACACTCACTTTGCATAGCTTAAAACTTGTATGACTGTAGATTATGAGGATATTAGTCTTGAATAAAATAACGAGGACAAGAATAGGAAATAAGGTACATGTGAGGTCACTTTCAAATGAGTTCTAAACAGAATAAAGATGCTTATGATAGTGATTTAAAGAATCAACTATCTGTCATAAAAAATAGTGTAGCGGTAATATTGGATAGAGCCAGATATGGTTCTTATGAGAAATTTCTAGAACATATCTCTAGGATAGATAATGCAGCATCAAAGATGATTGAGGAATTGGAAGGTGAACGATCTTCGCCTTCTACAAAATACAAAAGAATTCTTATCCCTTATGATGGTTCCAAATTCTCAAAAAAAGCTTTGGATGAGGCTATTGAAATTTCAAAAAAGTTTTTTTCTACATTGTATATCGTTAATGTAGTTAACGTTTCATTGGATGCACCTTCTAATGTTTTAGCGGGAATTGTGAACAAGAAATTAAGAAAACTAACAAGAGCATTTCTAGAATCTGAAAATTTGAAAGCCAACACCATGCTTCAAAATAAAATGAAATATTGTAAGCAGGTGGGTGTTGAGGTACGATGCGACGTAATGGCTGGACGCCCAGCAGACTCGTTATTGCGATTTGCAAAAAGTCACAAAATTGATCTGATTATAATAGGAAGCAGGGGTCTTACAAAAGTTAAAAAAATAATGGCACTTGGCAGTGTCAGTAGGAAAATTTCTGAAGAATCTGATTGCCCAGTAATGATTGTACACTGATTGACTTCATAATAACAGCAAAAATTCTCTAAAGATCAATTATTGGATGTGATATCTCGAGATTTGTTACCAATCTTGATAATCATGATCATTTTTTTATTATTCAACATGATATTATATTTGGGTAGCAGCCAAACAAGAAAAAACATGGACCCAAAAGGAATATGTTTTCAAGATGACTGGTGACCAAAGGATCACTAAGTTCTGAATCTTGTAAGGTTGTTTGCCCTTTCTAGAATTCCAATATTGATAATCGAGGTCAGGTTTTATCTAGGATTTTTAATTCCTATCTGATGTTGACATTAAAAACAATAGAATTGAAAGTGGCTGACTATATGACTCCTAACCCTATAACAGTAGGACCTGAACTTGCTTTCCCAGATGCGATTTCTCTTATGGCTGAAAAGGGAATTGGCAATATTATAGTAAAAGAAGGTCGTAATGTAAGAGGTCTTTTCACAGAAAGAGAAATTTTACAATACATAGCATATGATAAAAAAATTCTAGATATTTCTATGAAAGATGTTGTTGTTAGACCTTTCACACATATATCGTTAGATACGAATTTGATTGACGCAGCTAAAATCATGATTTCAGAGAAAGCGAGATTATTAGTATTTGACAAAAAGCATCTGGTCGGAATAATTACTGCGTCAGATTTAATCAGAGGATTCCGAAGAACTGGAGGAAATCCTCCTTTAGATGACGTAATAAGCAAAAAAATCTACAAAGTATCTTTTAGTGATACAATTTTGGAAACATGCAAACTAATGCATAAAAAAAGAATTGGAAGTGTTATTGTTGAAAAAAACCGATCTCCGTTTGGGATATTTACTGAAAGGGATCTTTTGGTGAATGTTTTGAATAATGAAGTTGACTTGAAAGGAAAGGTTGGAGGCTATTGCTCGTCTCCGTTGATAACAACTAAAGTTGGTATATCTGGTGGCGACGCAGCAAAGTTGATGGCTACAAAAAAAATAAAACGACTCATTTTAACTAAAGATGGTCAGATAACTGCAATTGTTACCGCAAGAGATATCGTAGACGCATTCCAACGGAGTTTTACAAGTGAGAATAATTGAAAAACCAAAATGTCGTTTTTACAAATATTGAATATACACAAAATACCATTATAATACTGATTATCATAAGTGAAATTTGAAATATCTTTTTTAAGTGATATCAACAGGTACCACAGCATATGGTCAAACACATTCTTGTACCCTATGATGGCTCAGATCCTGCCAATCGAGCCTTTGAATTTGCCACAGAATTGGCAAAACTATACAAAGCAAGTATCACGGTCGTTACTTGCATTGTCATACATGCCCACGTAGATCCGGTTTTAAATGTAGCATTTTTGGAGACTATAAAATTACAAAAAGAAGACGCCAAGAAAGACCTATCAAAGTTGGAGCCAAAATTAAAGGAATTTGGCATTTCATTTCAAACTGAGGTGTTAGAGGCAATTTCAATTACCGATGTCTTAGTATCTTATGCTGACTCTCACAATGTAGACTTCATAATTATGGGCTCACGAGGATTGGGGGGATTTAAAAAATTACTTCTTGGCAGTGTGGCGTCTGGAGTAACTCAGCATTCAAAATGCCCTGTTTTAATTGTAAAGTAACAATTTTCTTGTAGAAATTTAGATTTATTTAAAGCTCGAGAGAGATGTGCAATTGAGTTGTCTTACAGAACTTGCCGCTATTGGGATAAAATTATGTCTTCTTGCCAAGAAATCAGTAAATATCTGTCTGAAACTAGGAAAAATCTGCCACTACAGAGTTCTTTATATCGTAACATTACGTAGTAGTTGTGTACTGATTTTAGATAAGGATACTCAAAGTAAATTGAAATGCATTGAAGAAAACTGCCCAAAGGGCCCTCTAGTAACTGATAGCAATACTAGCGAGGTATTGTGTTCTGGTTGTGGATTGGTTGTGATGGACAAAGTTGAGGTAACAGGTCCTGAACAGAATGTTTTCAGTAGTGAAGAATATTTTGAAAAAGCAAGGACCGGAGCTAAATCATCGTTGGCAATTGATGACATGGGATTAGCTACTGTAATTGATTCCAAAAACAAAGATGCAATGGGCAACTACCTATCTAGAGACATGAGAAGCACGTTTAATAGATTAAGAATTTGGGATAGTAGAAGCAAATCAAGATCTACAGAAAAAAGTATGAGAACTGCCTTTGTTCTTTTAAACAATGTAAAATCAAAACTTGCCATACCTGATATGGTAATAGAACAAACTGCTTACATGTACAGGAAAATGTTGGCAAAGAAAATGACAAGAGGTAGAAGCATCTCTGCTCTGATTCTCGCATCTCTTTATGCTGCATGTAGGGAGGCAAATACTCCAAGAACATTACAGGATATCGCATCAGCTGGAAATATTACCCAAAAAGACCTTTCAAGACACGTTAGGATTTTAATAAACACTCTTGACTTGAAATTAGAATCTTACGATTCCTCTGGTTTTGTCAATAGGATAGCTAGTACTATGGGTATAAGTGAAAAAACACAAAGGGATGCATTGGACATTTTATCAAAAGCAAAAGAAAAGGGATTTGCTACGGGAAAAAACCCAATGGCTATGGCAGCCTCATCACTTTATCTTTCATGCCTAACCAACTCCGAAAAACAAACTCAAAAAGGACTTTCGGCAGCTTCAGGAATCAGCATGGTTACCATCAGAAATAGAGCCAGTTCTCTTGCTAAAATTTTAAACTTTTATGAATTACTGACTAAAAACATTGCCGCCTAGCATAAATTGTGATTCCAGGTCATTATCTATTTTTTCCAAAAGCGCCCAAGTGATCCGGTAGGCAGCATTTGCATTCTTTATTGAAACATTCTTCAACAGTTTCATGTCCACAAGAACCACAATCACAATTTTTTGCCATCTTTACAGTTATAATAATCTAATTAACACTAGATAAACTAAATTATTAATTATCGTTCATGATTTTCAACAAACAAAGACGCAGTGGTACAAAATGTGCCGGAAACGTGGGGTATTAACCCTAATGACGAATACTTCGGTATACGACCATAACGTGTTTCCGGATTTCATATTTAATCTAATTCAGATTTAATCAAACGCTCTTAATTATGAGAATAAAGATATCTTTAAAATAAAATATGTTGTTATGGTTTGCATGCAAGGCTCAAGTGCACTAGATAAATATGATTTAAAAAAAGCCCATCAAGCTCTAAAAATGCTTCTTATTGATAGAAGTAACGAGTTTCGCGTATTTGCTCAAGGAATTGGATATCCAACTAATACTAAGGATTGGGAGTTAATAATATTGAATTTTTGTCTTGATTTTGTTGATTGTTTCAATGTATGGTCTGGTGAGAATACGCCTGATCATAATCAAATTCACAAGTGTATGACACAGATGAGACAAATAGCTAGAGGTAAAACAAACATGACTGAAGTTACACACCTTCAGAATATTGCATACCTACTTGCAGAAGATTTTAAATCAATTTACAAAAGAATGGAATAAAAATTGAAATGAGATCTCAATAACGATTGTTGATTGGTATTTGGCCAGTTTGTATCCAATATCATCCTTCAGATGCCGATTTTCCATCATCTACATTTAGGATGATTCCTGAGATCCAGTTTGCTTCATCTGATGCTAAATAAACAGCAGCATTTGCAACGTCCGCTGGTTCTCCTATTCTGTTTAATGGCTGTCTGTCCTCTAAGACCTTCCTTGCCTCAGGATAGTCAAGGTATGGCTTTATCATTCCAGCATTGATAATTCCAGGATATTTATTACTTGAACGCTGTTTTCCGGGTTGAGACTAGTAATAGTCTGACATTTGTTCGACTAATCCTGAGACTCTTCGAATTTTTCGTCCTGCTCGTAACCCTTCTCTAATTCTGCTTGATGAAGCTCTTCTTTTGCTTCTTCATGTTCCAACTCCTTTTTTTCTTCATCGATCTTCTTTGACTTTTTACTTTTCATGATGTCATATCAGCACTCGTTTAATATTAGAACAATCTAGATTATCAGAAATGAAAATCGAGTTGTGGATTTTAAGATATGACTGATTACTTTTCGTTATGACCAATCGTTATGTTTGGATTGGAATAGCAGTTGGGCTATTCTTTGCTGGACTAGGAATCGGTTACATAGTTTTTACAAATACGTACGTCTCTAATTATATGATGATGCAAAATCCACAAACGGTTAGCCAAACCATGCAAAACAATCCTCAGTTCATGAATCAGTGGATGAATTACATGACGCTTAATCCTCAAGCAAGGAATGAGTGGACTAGTGCAATGGTGAATAATCCTCAGTTTATGAATCAGTGGATGAGTACTATTATGCAAAATTCAAAGTTTCAGCAGCAATACATGGGTCCATGGATTATGGTACAAAATCCAAGTTTAATGCAAGGAATGATGAAACAACTGTCGGTACCGCCATCACAAACAGGGGAATACACTCATCTAATAGTTAAAACCGATCAAGTTTCAATAGTAAGTGGAGCATGGCAAATCAATACGACAGAATCTTATTCTCCCACGATAATCCAGATAATCACAGGGACAACCGTTACTTGGACAAACAATGATAGCGTTGTACATACCGTAACTGATCTTAATGGAACATTTGATTCGCATTTGATCTTACCAAACACTATCTGGAAACATGATTTCTTTAATGAGGGAAAATACAACTACTTTTGTACATTACATCCGTGGATGAAAGGACTTGTTATTGTTACCGAATAAATAAAGGTCCCCATGAAAATATTCAACGATACAATAGAACAGAATTCCAATCCTTATTACGATTATGTCTTCAACTGGTTTGATTTTGCAATAAAATACAATTCGGCACTTTTGGATGCAAGCTCAAATGCATTTGAAACTTTTCTAAGTACTAGGGAAGGAACAGCCCACAACATAGAGAAAACCATTAGATCCTCTTTTGACACAACTCTGCGAGATAATCT
>JBGPWD010000103.1:0-3487 GCA_041492015.1 Nitrosopumilaceae archaeon | reverse complement strand
GTAATACAATACATTCACTTTTGCGTCTAGCTTCAGTATTGAAAAGAGTAACAAACAGGTTCGAAATTATATTATTTGACGGCATCTTCTCACCTAAACTTTCTAAATCCCAATGATACAGCCACTTCACGGAAACAACGTCTGCACAGGGCCAAATCATACTTTTGAATTACGGCATTATAATCACCACAGCGCTTACACCATCGTGAGCCTTTACCAAACTTGTGTACAGTTCTTCCTGTCACTTTATAATCACGATTTTTTACCATTTTATACTACCTCTATCCCAAATTCTTTGGTTAGAAATTCCTTTGCTTGTTCACTTGTAATTCTATGATGACGACCAACACTTGCTTTATGTTTGCTCCTAAATCTGATATTAAATCCCGGTCTTGCCAATGAAATGGATACATCTAATCCCAAAATACCAATTTGTGGATCATATTTTACTTTGGGAATATCGATGTATTCTTTTATCCCAAACGAAAGATTCCCAAAATCATCAAAAGATGAACCTTTTATCTGGTTACCCTTTGCAGCAAATAGTCTTTTAATTAGCTCAATTGCAGGTTCTCTTCTCAGGGTCACAGCTACACCAATTGGTTCACCTTTGTGCACACCCCAATCTCTTTGTGTTGCTTTGGCCATACGAGCACTTGGTTGTTGACCAGTAATTTGTTGAAGTGCATTCTTTGCTTTTTCTATAGGTTCACCTGATTTACCTACACCCATGTTTAACACTACTTTTGCCACCGTTATTTTTTTCATTGAGGATTCTAATTTTTGAGACATTATACACTCACTCTATTTGTATTACGGGTTTGTCTTTTCCTACCGCCATCACAAGTTCTGCCGGAATTTCAATTTGTCTTTCACCAATATCTACTAATGCACGTCGTGGAAGTACAAACGTTCCTTCTTTGATTTCAAGAACTTTACCACCATGACCTGCGTTAATTCCACTTGTTACAACAACTTGGGCACCTTTTTCTAATTTTATAATATCAAGAATCTTGATCTCTGGAATTTGGGCTACACATGTATCACCAACATTTACTTTTGCATCAGAGATAAGAGAACGCCCATCATGAAATCCGATTTGCGTTTTAGAACCTTTTATTGTTACTTTTTTTATTACTTTTAGTAATTTCTTAGTCTTTTCAGACGGGTTTATCTTGATTGGTCTAAGTACAAAGGAGTTTTTTGGAACAAGTCTATAAACATCTGAGATGCCGTCAAGTTCTACTACATCCATAAGGCCTATACCATGATGAAGTGATCGTCTTGTCAGTCCATCTACCTTGACCTTTCCTCCATAAATTACTGATTTTGCTTCTCTTAGTGTGGTTACAAGTTTCAAGGTATCACGTACAAATACCGCACTTGGGATTGCAAGATGCTTTGGATGACCACCAGGTCTTACAGTCACTACAAATCTCGAATCCTTTCTAGTAATTCCCCAGAAAATAGGGGCCATTTGACGTTTTAATTTCTTGCTTCCTGCTATACTTACCATTACTTAGTCTCCTTTTTCGCTGGTTTAGCTGTTTTTGTTTGTTTTCCTTTTTTTTCAAGAAGTTTTTCTGATTTGACCGGTTTCTCTTTTGATTTTGGTGCTACTTTTAATGTTCCTTTAGTTTGTTTGGGTTTTTCTTTAATCTCTGCTGGTTTTTCTTTTGGTTTTGAGCTTTCTTTTGGAGCTTCCTTGAATTGTTCTTTTGGAATTTTTGTTTTTTGTCCCTCTAACCTATTTTGTCGCCATTTGTCTTCCAAGTTCAAACCTGTAATCATAAGATTTGATGGATGAATGTAAAGGTCAACATTACCGCCTTTGAGTTTTTCACGCTTTATTCCTTCAATTGCTACTCCGTGTCTTTCTGGAGATACTTGCGTTACCTTGCCTTCTATTCCCTTGAATTCGCCACGCATTACTTTTACATTATCTCCTTCAACTACACGTGCACTAGATTTGTGATATTTTTCTTGTAATTCTTTTGAAAGCATTGAACCCAGTTGTTTACTTCGATAATGATGTGGAGCTTGGAAAATCATTCTGTTTCGAATTATTGTTGGCTTCATTTTATACCACCATAGATGCAAGGTTTGCAATTCTTGGCCATTTTTCTGACGCTTCTACTGCAACAGGGCCTTTGATTTCAGTTCCCTTGATCTCTCCTTCAGGTGTAACCAGTACACCAGCATTGTCCTCAAACGTAACTCTTACACCATTTAATCTTTTAATTGCATACTTTTGTCTTATGATAACTGCCCCAAAAATTTGACCACGAAGTTCTCCTGGACCTTTTTTAACAACAACGTTTACAAAATCACCTACAGCTGCTGAAGGATATCGTGCAACCCTGGTTTTTGTTTTTTGAACCATTACAATTTCTAAAACCTTTGCACCGGTATTATCTGCACAAATTATTTGTGCTCCAAGTGGCAATGCCCTAGTGATGTATGGTCTGAATTCTTGTACTCCTTTTGCAGATACTGCACGACTCTTTGTTGCTGCCATTATGACTTGACCTCCACAACTACAAATGAAACGCTCTTTGAGATTGGTTTACATTCGGCCGTAAGAACAATATCTCCTTCTTTTACAGTAATACAAGAGGGTTTGTATGCATGAGTCTTACTTTGGCTTCTTGCATATCTTTTGAATTTTGTAATAAACTTTGGAGTTTCTTGTTGAACGACAACCATTTTTGGTGCTTTGGCACTTACTACTTTTCCTTGAATCAATTTTCCACGTATACTAAGTGTGCCATGGAATGGGCAAAGATGATCAGTACATTCGGTTGTAGGGGCAGTTACTGGAAATCCAATATTTCTGGTCATGATTTTACTCCTAATCTTTCATGAGGTCTTTTTGCCAGCAAATTTCCGTTCACTATCAATTCATTTTTATCAAAAGAAAATTTCCACTCAGTGTTTTCTTTTGGAATTTTTTTAATACCATTTTTTGTATTTAGAAAGAACATTGATTTTGTTTCATCTATGACCTTTCCTGAAATACCAATAGTTTGTTCGTTACTACTTTTTACAATTGTGGCTTCTAATCCTATTATTTCATGTATGAGTAGGTTTTCTTTAGTAATCATTGTTTTTTCATCTCATTTATTCTTGTTAGCATTCTGGCAATATCCCTTCGCAGTGGTTTTAATTTGCCACTTTCTTTTCTAAGAGTACCTTTTGATGATTCTATACGCAATTTTGTAAGTTCTGAACGAAGTTGTTCTAGTCTGTCTTTTAGATCAGTTTCATTAAATTCTCGTATTGTCTTCATTTTCATTCGTGTCATTACTTTAATTCCTCTTCTATTTCTTCAAAAGTCTCGACTTGTTCTACTAGTTTTTCTTCTATTTCAATTAGTTCACTTTCAGTTCTTGGCTTTGTTGGGTCTATTGCAATTTCTTCTTTTACTTCAACTTCTGTTACTTCGACTTCTGTTACTTCGACTTCTGTTACTTCGACTTCTGGTATT
>JBGPWD010000155.1:0-2424 GCA_041492015.1 Nitrosopumilaceae archaeon | reverse complement strand
TATTAGGGGAATTGGCAAGTCAATTGACATTTTTTTGAACGGCAAAAAAGTTGGAGAACGAAATCTTCCAATAGCACTAGAAGAGCTTCACCAATCAGCTGTTTATTTTCTAGCTGGGACAAGATACAAGGTAAAGGAGTTAGAATATCCTGGGAAGATGAATGCCAAAATTGAATCTCTTCCAAGTGATTATCCGTATTATACCAAAGCGTTAACAGAAGAATGGCCCACTATAGAAACTATTTTTGAGAAAAGAAATGCAAATGGAATCGAGGTTGCATTTTGCAGATTGCATATACAGAAAAGAGTTTATGGTTATGTCAATATAGAAATCGGTCACGAGGTGACACAGGGCCAACGAGTACTTTTAGAAAAACCACTAGAGTTTGATTTTGTCACAAAAGGAATTGTGTTTAAGGCACCAAAGCCAGTTGATGAGATAAAAAAATCGGAAAACGAGGAATACACCGAAGCCAGCGGATATCATGCTACAGAACATGTTGTAATAGAAGGAAGCAACATGATAACTGGCGGAGTATCACAAGATCTTGGTGGCATATCATTGGGCACATCAGGGCTTATCTTCATCTATGACTCTGCAATAGGAGGAAATGGTGCAAGTAAGGCACTATACGACAGACTAGAAAAAGCGTTTGAGCGAAGCTTACACATTGTAAAAGAATGTCCCTGCAAAAGCGAGTCGGGATGCCCAAGATGCACATTTTCTTACAGGTGTGGAAATAACAACGAATATCTTCACAAGCTTTCTGCTGCGGAGATCTTACAAAGAATTAATGATGGTGAAACAACCGAAGTTTCTGAACCCGTTGAAGGTGACAAACCACTAGTCTAGATGACGACATTAACAAAACAAATTATTAATACCAGTATGGATTGGCAAATATGGAAAAAGTTGCAATAGTAACAGGCAGTTCAAGCGGTATCGGTTTTGAAACATCTCTGGCATTAGCAAGAGAAGGTTATTTCACATATGCTACTATACGAGATACAAAGAAAGGAGACAGCATCAAAGAAATTGCAAAGAAAGAAAATTTGAAACTTGAAACACTTGAGCTTGATGTTGACAAGGAAGACAGTGTAAAAAACGCCATAAACAAGATTGTCAAAGAAAAAGACAGAATCGATATCTTGGTAAATAATGCAGGTTATGGACTATTTGGTTGCCTTGAAGATATTTCTATGGAAGAACTAAAGGCACAATTTGAGACAAACTTTTTTGGCGTAGTCAGAGTGTCACAAGCAGTCATTCCAGTGATGAGAAAACAAAAGTCTGGAATCATAGTAAATGTAAGCTCTGTTGCAGGGAGAATAGGTTTCCCTGTTTCTCCAGGATATATCAGCTCAAAGTTTGCAATAGAAGGATTAAGTGAATCAATGAGGTATGAACTTTCTCCGTTTGGAATTAACGTTATAATTATTGAACCCGGAGTCATAAAGACGAATTTCATGTCATCAACAAAAAAATCTCTAAAATCAGATTCTGCATATAAAGACATTACAAACAAAGTGATCATGGGAATAACCATGATGGCAGAGATGGGCACACCGCCAATAGAGGTGGCAAATACAATAATCAAGGCAATAAAATCTGAAAACCCATTACCACGATACACGGTAGGAAATGATGCAGTAATGTTCCTTGAAGCAAAAAAGAACAAGACAGATCTAGAGTTTGAAAATTACATCAAAAAAGAGCTCTTTTCTTAACAGCCAATTTCAACAATCCATTTCACCCTTTAACTTACCAGTGTTTAGATTGGTTAGGTTGATATACGTCGCCAAGTCAGTTTTTATCAAAGTCAACAGATTTAGGCACAGATTTGGTGATAATCTAAAATGAAATGGAAAACTTTACAACATAATGGCATAGCATTTCCGCCTCCTTTTGAATCAAAAGGGATAACGATCAAGATCAAAGGCGAGAAGGTATCCCTAAACTTGGAACAAGAGGAGATGGTCTACCAGTGGGCAAAGAAGAAAGACACACCATATGTTCAAGACAAAACCTTTTGCAAAAATTTCCTAGACGATTTCGTAAAGGTACTGCCGCCAAAATTCAAAAACACTGCACTTGGAGACATTGATTTTTCTGCGGCATTCAAGGTTGTAGATTTGGAAAAAGATGCCAAATTAACACTAGACAAGGATCAAAAAAAGAAGATAGCAGCTTCAAGAAAAGAGATCAAGGAAAAGATGAAGGCAAAATGTGGCGTTGCAATAATTGATGGAAAGCAAGTCGATGTTGCTAACTGGATGGCAGAGCCCCCAGGACTTTTCATTGGAAGAGGAGACCACCCATTGCGTGGAAAATGGAAGCCAAGAGTTTCAGAAAAAGATGTCACGCTAAATCTTGGAAAGGAAGCCAAGGTGCCGCCAGGTAACTGGGGAAAAATTATTCATGAG
>JBGPWD010000006.1:0-11320 GCA_041492015.1 Nitrosopumilaceae archaeon | reverse complement strand
TTCAAGTACGCGTGGGTTATGGACAACATTAAAGACGAAAGAGAAAGAGGCATTACAATAGATTTAGCTTTTCAAAAATTTGAAACCCCAAAATACTTTTTTACATTAATCGACGCACCGGGACATAGAGACTTTATCAAAAACATGATTACCGGTGCTTCTGAAGCAGATTGTGCTATTCTAGTACTGTCAGCAAAGGAAGGTGAAACAGATACTGCCATTGCACCTGGAGGCCAAGCAAGAGAACACGCATTTCTTTTAAGAACACTTGGAGTAGGTCAATTAATTGTAGCAATTAACAAGATGGATGATAGTAATTATTCCGAACAAGCATTCAAGGTAGCAAAGGAAAAGGCAGAAAAATTGGTAAAATCTGTAGGCTACAAACTAGAAAACGTTCCAATTGTACCAATATCTGGATGGAAGGGAGATAACCTTACAAAGAAATCAGAAAACATGAAATGGTGGACAGGAAAGACTCTCCTTGAAACATTCGATGATTTCAAATTACCAGAAAAACCAGTTGGTAAACCATTAAGAATTCCAATCCAAGATGTTTACACCATCACCGGTGTAGGCACAGTTCCAGTAGGCCGTGTTGAAACTGGTGTAGCAAAGGCAGGAATGAAAATTGTTGTCATGCCATCTGGAGCTACAGGAGAAATTAAAACAATTGAAACTCATCATACTCAAATGGAATCAGCAGAAGCAGGGGATAACATTGGTTTTAACCTAAGAGGGATAGAAAAGAAAGACATCAAGAGAGGAGATGTAATTGGAACACCTGATAATCCCCCAACCGTTGCAAAAGAATTCAGAGCTCAAATTATAGTAATTCACCATCCAACGGCAATTGCGCCTGGATACACGCCAGTTATGCATGCACACACAGCTCAAGTTGCAGCAACTATCGTTGCATTTGAATCTAAAATCAATCCACAAACAGGTGCGGAAGAGGAAAAAGATCCAAAGTTTCTCAAAGCAGGTGATTCTGCAATAGTAAGAATCAGACCTGTCAGACCATTGCCAATTGAAACCTTCCAAGACTTTCCAGAGTTAGGAAGATTTGCACTCAGAGACATGGGTGCAACAATTGCGGCAGGCGTTGTAAAAGATATCACTGAAAAATTCACCAAATAGGGTCTGAATGACGCAACTGGCCCGAATAAAACTAACAAGCACTAGTTTACCAAGACTTGATGGCGTTTGTTCTGAAATCAAAGGAATAGGTGAAAAAACAGGTGTCAAAGTCAAAGGACCGACACCACTACCAGTAAAAAGACTAAATGTTGTAACTCGTAAATCTCCATGCGGTCAAGGTACCAATACTTATGAGAAATGGGAAATGCGCATACATAGACGTGTAATAGATCTTACTGCTGATGACAGAGCAATTAGACAATTAATGAGAATAAAAATTCCAAACGATGTCTACATTGAGCTCACACTAAAATAATTCTGTTAACCTTAAATTACAGACATTTTGTTGATTAAATATGGCGACTGAAGAACCTCCAAAAATTGAAGCTGAATCAGAACAGCAACAGGCAAGTTTCAGTGTTATCTATACATGTCTGCGTTGTGGCACTCAAGTTACCCAATCTGAGTTAAGTAGATTGCCTGAGATTAAATGCATCTGTGGATTCCGAGTTTTCAACAAACTGAGACCTCCTATAGTAAAAACAATAAAAGCTGTCTAGATGTCTCTTGTTCCACTGTAAGAATGATTTCTTTGTAGATGAGTTCTCATTTGCTCCATACTGGTAAAAAACTGGTTACATTCTTTACATTCGTACGGAATATCTTTTCCATGGACTATTTGCTCATGTTGCATTAGCTCTTCTTGTTGCCTGAATTTTTTTTGACATTTTTCACACCTAAATTTTTTTAAAAAAAACATTTCAACCTAACTTTGCTTTTTGAGAATCCCAACATTCTCTACACAATTGGCCTTGTAAGACCCATTGTCTTTTTGGATTATATCGTATAACGCTTAGCTTTTTTCCACAAGTACTACAAAATGTCTTTGATTTATTATATTCTTCATTTTTTCTATCAAAACAAATTTTACAAAGTAACCCTTTCATCTCCCATTGATATTTTGGTTCCCACAAATCTGGTACGTTTTTTTCTATACTGCATATAACACATTTTTGTTTTACACTTAGATCATAGTATTTTTGCATTTGAGTGATGTAACAATCTCCACACAACGGCCCTTCTACATCCCACTCTCTTTTGGGTTTGTGTTTATGTGTTATGATTTTCTTACAAACAGAACAAAAGGAATGTTTACGGTTAAAGATTCCCACAAAATTACTATGAAAACCGGTTAAAAAAACATTAGGAAAATGAAAAAAGTTATTTGATGTTATATTTTATGCGTGATTCAACACTTCTTCAATAAGTTGACTTGTGTTTAGCATTCCTTTTTGTTTTGCGATCTCTTCGATCTTTTTGTACTGATCAGTTGTAAAACAAATAGGCATTGAGCGTTCTTGCATGATTAATTTCAGGATTGATGATTTTATATATTTTTGGTTATTCCTTGTATGTGTATGTGCGTTGCCCTTTTATTTCTGGGTTATTTTCAACACCTACAAGGACAAATTCTTTTTTACTATCCAAAAGGTTTTCATTTGGTCCACGTTTATTTTCGTGAATATCCTCGTATTCTTCAAGTGAAAGCTTTACTCTATTTCCCATTTCTGATTCTAAATTCATATCTTTTACAATTTCCTTATACCTTGGTAAAATTACGCCACTAAAGACCATTGCACTACTTCCACTTCCATATGAACCAAATCCTACTCTCTTGCCTTCAAGATCTATTCCTTTCTGGAATTCAAACTCAAGACAGCTTCTAAATCCAAGATAAAGTGATGCAGTGTAGAGATTCCCAATCATCTGGGATGCGATAAGTGAGCTAGCAAGCTTTTGATCATAAACTTCTTGGAATTCCTCAGTCTTTGTAAACTTTTTAGTAAACTCGTGATCTTTTGTCATGAATTCAGAATCTGCTAATACTGATTCAATGGTTCCGCGTGGATCTTTTGGAACTGGTTCTTCCATTCCCATTTTATCAATTATGTTTTTCCAGCGAGGTAGTTTTCTCCATTCATGTCTTAGGAGATATGCTAGTGCTTTCTTTCCCATGTTACTATATGGAAGATGCATGTTAAGGAAGTCGATATAATCTAAAATGGTTTCGTCTTCTTTTAGTTTTATTAAACCAGTAGACAATGCCTTTTCTTTGTATGTCATCAAGGCCTTCTTTACTTGAATCATGTAAAGTAGATTCGAGTATTGCCCATGAACTATGGGTGTTTCTTTTCCAAACGGCCTATAGAAATCATATTCATTTTTAATTGAAGTCGATGTTACTTTGGGATCAAATTGTAAAATTCTAGGATTGTCATTAACAAGCATTGCAACAGCCCCAGCCCCTTGTGTATATTCACCACTTGAACCAAGATCATACTTTGCTATATCAGAAACAACAACAATGGCAGATTTTCCTTCAGATTCGCCTGCTCTTATCCAATTAGAATTATCATACAGCGCATAAGAGCCACTTACACATGCAAACTTGCATTCAATTCCTCCACAATGCCCAAAAGAATCATCACCATAGATTTGTTCAAGCATACCAATTACGTAAGAATTCATTGCCTTTGATTCATCTAAAGAAGATTCAGTTGCTACGTACAGTCTACCTATATCCTTTGGAGAAAGATTATCTCTTTCCAATAGTCTCAAACAAGCATTTGCTGCCATACATGCAGGATCTTGGTTTGTATCCACCATGGCCATTTTAGATACACCTAGTCCTCGCTGGAGTTTGTCGGGGTCCATTCCTCTTGCTTTTGCAAAGTCTCTTGCATCTAAAAACAACCTTGGAATATAGATTGAAATGTCGTCAATTCCTACGGTCAACAGCTACACCTTCGACATTACAAATATAAGCATTTTGAGGGTCAAATTTGATGCCCTTAAATCATAATTTTTGTTCACTTTTGAGGATCAGATATAAAAATTATACTATGTTTTGAGCTTTGACTTGAAAATTTCATCAAATACCTCATAAGGTTGAGCCCCAACGATCTTAGTTACAGAATTATCTGGCCCAATAATGAAAAAATCAGGCGTGCCTGTAAGTCCTAGGGTTTGTGCGTCTGTTACGCTGCCCTTAATTATGGAAGTATATTTGGCAACAGACATGCATGAATTAAAGTCAGAGTCTGTAATGCCTACTTGTTTGGCAAAAGCAAGTAGATTTTTTGGAGATGCCCATCCCGTGTTTTCCCCAGACCAGTTATTATATAAAACATCATGATATTCCCAGAATTTTCCTTTCTCTTGGGCACAATGTGCGGCATGAGCTGCATTAATAGAGTCTTGACCAATTATTGTTAAATCTTTGAAGACGAGTTTTACTTTGCCTGTATCTATATAATTTTTCATTATGTCTGGTTCTGTTGTATGATAGAATTTATTGCAATAAAAGCACTGATAATCTCCAAATTCTATCATAGTTATAGGTGCATCTTTTGAACCAAGTTCAGGAGACGCATGATCTGAAAGTAAACTCATCTGAAATTTTCCGTTATCATTATTTTGAGTTTTTGTGTTATTATCAGCAGAATTGGCTAAAACCCCAAAGCCTATTGTAAAGAATATGACAAAAATAACTACGCCTGCAATAGCTGCACCTATTCCAAGTGATGGACCGTAAATCTTCAACTACCTCAGAAAGTTTTTTGCGATATTTAGTTCTTGTTAGGGTTATCTAAATAAGTGGCATCATAGTGGAAAATTTATGAAAAGAGTTTTTGTTAACGGATATGGTTCAATAGGAAGTAGAATTGCTCAATTTATTGCTGGAGATTCTGATATTAAATTATTAGGGGTTGGGAAATACTCTCCAGATGACAAAGTTAGTGATGCCATCTCAAGAGGATTTGGAGTTTATGTTCCTAAAAACAAGGTTGAACAGTTTAAAGATTTCAAAATAGCCGGTACAATTGACGAAGCATTAGAAAAATGTGATTTGGTAATAGATGCTGCTCCAGCTGGTACTGGTTATACAAATAAAAAAAATTTGTATGAACCAAAAAATATCAAGGCCATTTTCCAAGGCGGAGAAAAAATTATTGGAGACAAAGCTGTCGCTGATTTAATATTCAATTCTCGAGTGAATTATGACAGTGCATTTGATAAAAAATACGTCATGCAAGGAAGTTGTAATGTAACTGGAATGGGAAGAATCCTTCAACCGCTAAAAGAAAAATATGGTAAAAAAATAAAAAGATTTGATGCAATACTCCTTCGCAGATGGGCAGACTTGGAAGATTCGAAAACAGAAGTAAAAGATTCGATTGAATGGACACACAACCCACATCATAATGATGATGTTAAAAGCTATATGGGTAAAGATACTCCATTGTTTTTACGAGCATTCAAAGTACCAACACGACAGATGCATGTACATTTGATGGATGTTCGATTCAATGAAACAGCTCCAACGTCATCAGAAATTTTGGATCTTTACAAAAATGAATACGGTGTTGCCACACTGTACAATGCTAAAGGAACAAAAGATATTCGAGATTTTGCTGAAACTATAAATTTTAGCTTTAAGGATACCAATATGATTCACATACATGCTGATTTGATAGAAATCCAAGATGATGTAGTAAAACTAACTTATTCTGACGATCAAACTGGAATTGTTGTTCCAGAAAATCACCTTCTTATGCAAGCTGTGCTTTTTAAGAAAAAAAGGGAAGACGCATTCAAACATACTGAAGAACTTTTTCATATGGAAGAAAAGAAGAAGCTTCTTGAGGAACATTTTTCAAAGAAATAGGAAGAGAGACATCTAATGACTTTAAAACTACTGGTCATACTACTTGATTTGGAATTTTACGTGAACTTATAAAAGAGGCAACGTGTAATATTACACATACAACAATTTGCCTACACCCACAATAGCATATTCATTGTTTAGAAAACACGATTCAAAATTGGCTGCAACATGTGATGCGCTAAAAGGTGATACCTCCTAATGGACCAAAACCTAATGTTTGATATATTCTTACTTGCAATCCTCATTGGCCTTTCTGGATTCTTTAGTGGATCTGAAGTTGCTCTAATAGGAGTCAGTAAAGCAAAGGTGAACCAACTTGTAAAAGAAAAAGCAAAAGGTTCTGCATCTTTATACAAACTGAAATCAAATCCTAGCAGAATGCTTGCAGCAATAAACTTGGGAACTAATCTAGTTATGGTAGGTTCTTCTGCACTTGCAACTCAAGTGTCGCTTGGGTTGTTTGGTAGTAATGGTCTTGCCATAGCAATCGGAGTTATGACATTCCTACTTCTTGTCTTTGGTGAAATAACACCGAAATCGTACTGCTTTGCAAACGCTACAAAAATTTCACTCAAAGTAAGCGGCTTACTTTTGGTTTTTAGTTATGTGTTTTATCCAGTTGTGATCCTTTTTGAAAAGATAACGAGGGGAATGCTTCAGCTTGCAGGAAGCTCACACCATCCTCCACCTATTACCGAACAAGAAATTTACAGTGTCATAGAGCAGGGACTTGAAGACAAGGCATTAAAAAAACATGAACATGAACTCGTACATGGTGCCTTAAAGTTTGATGATACCATAATCCATACCGTGATGACTCGCAGAACAAAGATGTTTATGTTGCCTTCCAACATGTTGCTATTTGACGCCCTACCTTTGATTAGCAAAAGTGGATATTCACGAATTCCGATATACAAAGAAACTACTGATCAGATTGTTGGTATATTGCATGTAAGAGATTTGTTAAAACATCTTGAAAAGGGAGAAAAAATGATAAATCTTGAATCAGTTGCAAGAAAGCCAATTTTTGTATCTCAAGAACAAAGAACTAGTAAATTATTGAGAGAAATGCAGGGAAAACAAACTCACATGGCTATAGTGGTAGATGAGTTTGGAAGCGTAGAAGGATGTGTAACATTGGAGGATCTCTTGGAAGAAATAGTCGGTGAGATAATGGATGAAACAGACAAAATTGAACTAAATTTTAAGATCCTTGACAAAAATACAATGCTTGCAAGTGGCGACGTTGAAATTGATATAGTAAATGAAATACTCAAATCCGACATCCCTCAAGGGGAAAATTACTCTACTCTTAGTGGTCTTTTGCATGATAAACTAAAAGACATACCCAAAGTTGGAGACAAAATTGAGGTCGATTCGATCAAAATGGTTGTTGAAGAAGTAGTAAATAATCAAGCAAATAGAATCAAGATAGAAAAAGTAAGCACCTAAGATTTTGGCGGATTTGCAAACTTGTTTTTAGAATCTTTGTGGTAATCCACTGGGATACTTGCATCTTTCTGTCTTCCTGTAAGAATTCCAACAACAACGTCATCTTTTTTGATGATTTCTTCAGCAATTAATTTTTTAACGCTTGCAGGAACAGCACCAGATGCCATTTCACAATCAAATCCATTCAAACCAACCAAGGCCATACCATCCATCATTTCTTGATCAGAAACTTGGGTGACAACCCCATTTGTAAACTCAAGTGCACGTAAACCTTTGAGAATATTAGCTGGTCTTGCAATTTGAATTGCAGTGGCTTTGGTTTTTGGTCTTATCCCATTTTTATCCATGTGATCATAATATTTTTTAATTATTTCCATATCTGGTTTACCTTTGTTCCAACGTAGCTTTGCATCTTCAAATTTACCATTGTAAAGTGTGTACAATGTGTTTGCACCCTCTGAGTTAACAACCGCAATTCGTGGAATTTTTTTTATCCACCCCCATTCATAAAGCTCCATTAGACTTTTACCGCAACTAGACGTATTTCCTAACGCTCCTCCTGGATACACAATCCAATCAGGAGGATTCCAATCAAGATATTCTAATGCTCTAAATACGATGGTTTTCTGCCCTTCTATTCTATACGGATTAACAGAATTAACTGTATATCCTCCAACCTCATTTGCCTTTTTTAAAGAGACAGAAAGCGCATCATCAAAATTTCCCTTTATTTCAATTACTTGGGCTCCGAATTGAAAAGCTTGGCTTAGCTTTCCTGGTGCTACCTCTCCTGCTGGAATATACACATCACATTCAATATTTTCATTTGCAGCATACATTGCAGCAGATGCCGAAGTATTCCCTGTAGAAGCGCAGATAATTTTTTTAATGTTGACTAGTTTAGCATGTGTGACTGCCGTAGACATTCCATTGTCTTTAAAAGAACCACTGGGATTGTATCCCTCAGGTTGAAGCCAAAGATTTTTGAGTCCTGTATAATCAGAAACTTTTGACATGTGATATGGCTTAGATAATCGTCCTTCAGCTCCATCTAACGAAACAAGATATTTTGAACACTCTTCAAAATTTTCAGTTTCTATTTGACAAAAATTCAGTAATTCTCTGAATCTCCAAACTCCACTTTCATTAAAGATGTTGTTGGCATGGTTTCTTCTTTTATAGAACACGTCTTTAAGCGATGTAGAAGGGGCAATTTTGTATTTTATGTCTAATAAGTGACCACGATCACACTCTATCCTGATATCAGAAATAGGATATTCTAAACCGCATGTAGGTTCAATACATTTTTGCAAAGCTCTTGATTGCAATATGGAAACTGTAGATAGTACTTATTTAAATCTAGGGCAACAATCAGTTTATTCCTATCTCGTTAAATTCATTAGGTTGGATTTTTTATTGATCAACAAATCATAAAATGAGTAATTATATAATTGTGGAAGTTTTCTTAGAACATTTGAAAAAGAAGATAAAAGTTATTTTTTGGGGCCTGATCTTGTATGAAAGTTAAGACAGCATTTACATTCTTTTGTGATACACTCGCTTTCAGAAACATGACCACAAATGCCACACTCACAATGAGTTTGCATGCATATTATTGATTTTTAGATGATATAACCCATATGGTGGGTATTTTTCTGATTTATAACTCAATAAATTGTTACTTTTTGGATTTCTTGGTAGATTTAGCTGCTGGTTTGGTTGCTTTTTTGGCCGATTTTACAGTGTCCTCTACATGTTTTGCTTTTGCTGCATCAGTTTCTTTTGTTTTTTCATCTACTGCTTTCATTATAGATTGAATTAAGCCATCTAAATCACTGTCCGATACAGGCGGTTCAACAGCAGTAGCAATCTGATTAATTGTATTTGATATAGCTGAGCTTACCTCTTCAAAGCTTTCGGGATCCTCATATGCAGCATTGTATAATGCCTTTAGGCGCCTTGCATCCATTAGTAATTGGTCAGTCATAGTCAAGCGGAATTTTTTTCCATTAACCGTTATTTCTTGACTTATCATGTTTGCACTCTTCATCCTACTTTCATAAAGGTTTCTGTAGACAAACAACTAATAATAGAATAATTATGAATTAATAAAATTGAATAGAAGTATAGTTGAAAAAGCTCAGAAATATTTTACAACAGGAGTCAGTCTGATTACTTCTTCTGGCCCGCATGGACAAAATGTAATGGCTGCAGAATGGACAATGCAGATTTCATATGAGCCGATGCTTATTGCGATCTTTATTCATGAAGGTAATGCAACTTTTAAAAATATTAAACAAACAAGGGAGTTTGGAATAAATGTATCATCTGAGGAGCAAACGATGGCAGTAAACATTGCTGGTGGCTACTCTAGAAAGGAAATTGATAAATTAAAAATCAAAGATGCCTTTGATACAATACCATCAAAAAAAATAAACGCTCCTATGATTGCTGGGTGTACTATAAATGCAGAATGTAAATTAGTTACGATGAAAAAACTTGGTGATCATACCATGATTGTAGGTAGGGCAGTTGCAATTTCGTATGATGAATCAAAAAAACCACTCATATATCATACTGGAAGATATTTTCGGCTTGGCCCAATAATAGAATCTTTTAGAAAAACAATAAATGTTGATGAGACCACGATTAATTGGTTTTCTATTGAATCTGACGGTAGATTTGTGTTAAAATGTGTTGGTCTCATAATCAAATCCGATAACAAAATTTTGATTTTAAAACACATTACAAAAAACAATTCATACATGACAATTCCATTCGTTGTGCCTAAAAGAGGAATGGCATATACCAAAGTACTTGATTCCTACCTAAAAAAAATAGGTTTGAGGGTAACAATAAACAAGGTTCCAGTGCTCAAAAGATTGATCATAAAAAACAAAAAGAAAATTCTACGAATTAATTTTGTTTTATTTGAGGGCAGATTAAAATCTGACACTAAAAACTATAAATGGAAACCAATCATGTCAAGTTCATTATTACATGAATTAACAAATTAGATTACAATATAATCCAGTGCTACTGCATCACTAAGCAAAAGTGAGTGTCTTGTACTAAGTATATACCCATTTTTAACATCTGTTGTTTGAACCCATCTGTTTGTTGAACTATAATGTCTTTTTTCTTTCATTTCTCTCTCAATCTCTTTAAGATCAAACTCGCTTTCTTCAACCTGTTGAGTTTGAATATGCTTTATGGTTAGAAGAATTTTTTTAACTTTTACTCTTACACCAAATCTCCACACATGATCTGGGGTTTCATCTTCAACCTCCAATAGTTTTATTTTGATTTCTTTACTGCCAAATGCATCATGACTTATCAGACTCCTCTCATCAACAAAGTTCTCAAAGCTCATTATATTAAATCTGGTATAGTCATTAAAGAAGTATTCTATGCATTATGATACCAAATGTTTTGATTTGAATGGCATTTGATAGTTTTCGAGTTCAAGTTTTTGCCTTTTTCCATTCACAAGAGCATATGTTTTTCCTTCATAAGTACAAACACAATCTGTTATAGCATTTGTTTCATCCCATGTTTTATAAAATTCTCGAAGCTGTCGATGTTCGTATTTACCTACTCCTATTCTTTTTTTTGAGATAAATTTGAAGGCAAGGATCATCTTTCTTGTTTTATAGAGTTCAAACGTGTCAATCCATTTTAAGCATCGTATAATTTGATCATATGGAACATAAAGTGTTGTTCCAGTTCCAGATTTTGCTTCAATTGTAAAAATAGTATTTGCATTAGTACTTACTGCCAAGATATCTGGTAATGCCACGCTTGGTGAACCTAGTCTAAAGGCTTTCCAGCCTTCCGTTGCATTAAATCGTTTTACTAATGTACCTTCCCAATTATATCCACGTTGTCTCCTTGTTCTGGCAATTTTTTTATTAATATTGCTTTGAAGTTCAGCGTCATTCTCTGTTATGTTTTCAGACTCTTTGAACATGTTGTTTATAGTACCAGCCATAATGGATT
>JBGPWD010000012.1:0-10081 GCA_041492015.1 Nitrosopumilaceae archaeon | reverse complement strand
TAAACCTTGGTGGAAAAGTTCACCTAGAAAGCGCGGCAAGAAGCCTCCCAAGAAGTATGTATGAACCAGAACAATTTCCTGGACTAATTCACAGGATGCTTGATCCAAAAACGGTAATTCTGATTTTTGCGTCAGGAAAGCTTGTTTGTACGGGTGCAAAAAAGGAATCCGACGTATACAGGTCAGTACACAACCTGCACACGATGCTTGAGGAAAAAGAATTAATGATGTACGATTGATGATTGTTTTTCCCAAGTTTTTCATAACAGGTTCATGTTCAGTGTAATTTGCTTTATTGATAAAATGGAAAATAATGGAAAAAATTGCTACAGCAAAATCTGCACTTGAACTAAGAAAAATCTACTATGGAGTTATTACTGAACAGGATTCAACAAAACTCTATTTGGCATATAAGAAGCATTTTAAATAATCATAATCAAATTTTATGGAAAATCTAAAAAATGAACCTATATTGGCACTTTGACCATCGGGTCCGCTTTTTTATCTTCTCAAACTCTTCTTTAATAAAATTGTCAGCTTGGGATATGTTCACTACAAATCATACACATTCCAGATAATTAACGTTCCAAGGATTAAATATCCTAAAACGTACCCAAGCTTGTTTGGCTGGACAAAAAATAGACGGCATTGCAGTTGCAAATTCGGTAAAAGAAAGAGTGAAAGTAGCAGCGGAGACATTAAGATCAGAAGGAGTCAGGCCATGCCTTGCAACAGTTCTAGTTGGAGAAAACCCAGCATCTACTACATATGTCAAAAACAAACAAAAGGCATGTTATGAAGTAGGAATTGAAACCAAAGACCACACGCTGCCAGAATCATTTTCACAGCAAGAGATGAACTCGTTAATTGATTTACTAAACAAAGATAATACCGTACATGGCATATTGGTGCAGCTTCCACTACCAAAACAATTAGATGAATTTGCAACAACTTCGAGAATTTCTCCAATAAAAGATGTTGATGGTCTGACACCATACAATATCGGACTGTTATCATCAGGAAGAGCAATTCTCAAACCATGCACACCTTCAGGAATAATGGAGCTCTTTGACTATTACAAAATTGATTTATCAGGAAAAAACGTTGTAATTATAAATCGTAGCCATCTTGTTGGAAAACCACTATACCATCTAATGCTTGAAAAAAATGCCACAGTTACCACATGTCACTCTAAAACAAAAAACCTAAAACAGCACTGTCTTAGTGCCGATATCATAGTTACCGCGATAGGGAACAGGGCAAAATTTACACTCACTGCAGACATGATAGCAGATGGCGCCATTGTAATTGATGTAGGAACAAGCAGACAGGATGGCAAGCTTGCAGGCGATGTAGATTATGAAAATATAATCAAAAAGGCATCATATGCAACTCCTGTTCCTGGGGGGATTGGACCCATGACTATAGCGATGCTTTTAAAAAACACTGTTACTGCAGCTTCAATCAGTAAAGAATTTGTCTCAGATCGTTGAAAAAGCAAGGCTGCGAAAGCAGTTTTTGGATGCACGTGATGCCTTATCTTTGGATTTCATTAAAATAACAAGCAAACAGATTCAAGACAATCTAAGAAAGATAGATTTTTTCAGAAGTGCAGAAAGTATTGGTGCATATTACTCCATTGGAAGTGAGGTGCACACACAAGACATACTGCAAGAGATACTAAATGCAGGAAAGCAGCTGGCGTTGCCAAAAGTTGTAAAAAATGATCTTGTCTTCAAAAAGATTACTAGTTTTTCAGAACTTGAGCCAGGAAACTTTTCTGTCATGGAACCAAAAGATAAATGCGAAGCTGTGAAAGATTTGGATGTGATAATTGTTCCTGCAATAGCTCTGACAAGAGATGGTTTCAGACTAGGCTACGGATTTGGATATTATGATAAATTTTTGCATGGCAAAAAATTAAAGACAATTGCACTTTCATATGCAAAACAAATCATCAAATCCTTTCCTCGTGATGATCATGATATCAAAATGAATTGTATAGTTACTGAAGATGGAGTCATTAGGACAAAATAAGGCCCTTTTTTCCAATATCTTTTCTATAGTACTTGCTTGGCCAAGTGATCTTTTCTACTCTTGAATATGCGTTTGAGATTGCAGACTGTAATGTGTCACCAAGTGCAGTGACTCCAAGCACCCTGCCCCCACTTGTTAGCACTTTGTTGCCATCACGTATGGTTCCTGCATGAAATACAAACGTGTCTTTGTCTTGGATGTCAAGACCTAGTATTTCCTCATTTTTTGGGTATGATTCAGGATATCCTTTTGGTGCCAGTACAACACAGACAGCACTTTGTTTTTTCCATGATATTGGTGGCATTTTGGATAATGTTCCATCAATGCTTGCGTCGATGTAATCATACAGATCAGACTCCATTCGCATTATGATTGGTTGACATTCGGGGTCTCCCATTCTTGCGTTAAACTCCAAAACATATGGCGTGTTATCTTTTAGCATTATTCCTGCATACAAAAATCCCTTGAAAGTAATCTCTTCTTTTTTCATGGATTCAATAGTTTTATCAATGACATTTTTTTGAATTTGTTCTGCCATGGTTTCATTAATTACAGGAGTTGGAGAATATGCGCCCATTCCTCCCGTGTTTGAACCCTTGTCACCATCAAATATTCTCTTGTGATCCTGACTTGTAGCCATTGGAACTGCCATCTTGCCATCAGAGAGCGCAATGTATGATGCTTCAATTCCGTCAATTCTTTCTTCTAAAATAATTTTAGAGCCTGCAGAACCAAAACTTTTTTCAACTAGCATCTTGTCAATTGCAGACACTGCTTCATTGGAGTCATTACAAACAATGACTCCTTTTCCTGCTGCAAGGCCATCTGCTTTTACCACAAGGGAATAGTCAACTGATCTTGCATATTCTTTTGCATTTCTTGGATCATCAAAAATTTCAAATCGTGCAGTAAGGATGTTATGTTTTTTCATAAAGTTTTTTGCCCAAACCTTGCTTGATTCAAGCTGTGAAGCTTTTTTTGTTGGACCAAATATCCTCAAGCCCTTTTTTGTAAATTCATCAACTATTCCAATGGATAACGGTACCTCAGGACCGACTACTGTCAAGCAGTTTTTTTCAGAGGCAAACTTTGCAAGATTTTCAATATCATCTACTGGTATGGATATGTTGTTTGATGTGCCACCATTTCCTGGAGCATAGAAAACCTTGCCTACCTTTTTGCTTTGAGAAATTTTCCAGCCAAGTGCGTGTTCCCTGCCACCAGAACCTACAACTAAAACATCAGTCAACAAATTGCCTATATTTTTCTTGTATATAATCCAAGATTGGTTTTAGAAATGTTGATTAAAGCTATATCCGAAGCTTGTACATAATGAGTCAAATAGACCAGCAAAAACCAGTCTATCTTTTTGTACATGGAAGACGTGACTTGGAAGCTGCAGCAACAAATGCACTAGTGGCAAATGGTTTTTCTAAAGACAAGATAACTTCAGCCAAACCAGATCAGGTTGGAAACGTTGGAGATTATATGGCAATGCTTTGGATGCCACCAAACCCAGACCACATCAAGATACAAAAAATAACCAAAGTTGAACAAGTAACTCCAGAAGGTATGACTGGACTATGGAAGGGAGTGTCAAAAGAAGACTTGTTCCAGATAAAACTATAGATCAGAGACAATTGCTGAAATAAAACTTTCAAACTCTGAATCTGCAAATTTTATTACTTCAACTTTGTTTTCTTGCTTGGCAGCTTTGACAGATTTTAGATGGTAACATTCACCTCCTTTTTCCAAGACATTAAAAAAATAATCTTCACAAGAGCAAAATCCAATTTCTGGATCAAGCCAGTGTTCGTTGTCTTTTCCTACTACAGTCCAGACTTTTCTCTTGCTTGGCTCAAAGTAGTGAAGCTTTACTCCTCTTCCTGATACCACAGCATCAAGATTTTCAGAATCTTTTTTCACAAGGATTTAATTCAAAACTTGCTCGTATATCTTTTGATGGTTCAAACAAGAATCGTGCAAGCACAACCCGCCTTGATATTAGAAGAGAAAAAACTGTATCTTGTTGTGGCCGATTTGCATATTGGGTTTGAAAAGACATTTCTTGCAAATAAGATCCATGTGGAGCCAAAAGAATTGGTTCAAGAGGCACTTGATTCTATTTTATCTATAATAGAATCTGAGAAACCGGACTCGCTGATATTATTAGGTGATATAAAATCAGGTATAGATTCAATCTCAAAAATAGAGTGGCAGGTAGTTCCATTATTTTTTGAGATTGGAAAAAAAATTGAAACAATAGTAATTCCTGGGAATCATGATGGAAATATACAAAAACTTCTTCCAGATGGAATTACACTTGCAAGCTCGTCTGGTCTAGTAATTGGAGATACACTTTTGACTCATGGCCATACCATGCCTTCAGAAAATCTATCTCATATTAGTAAAATAATAATGGGTCATGTGCATCCTGTCTTTTTTCATGAAGGTTCTGTCTTAGACGGTCAAAGAGTATGGGTCTCAATTAAAGCCAAGAAGAACCAACTATTTCCATCAACAAAAGGTGAACTTGAAATAATAATCATACCATCTTTTAACAAATATTTTTATGCCACTCACAAAAAATACTATAAAAAGTCAATTTCTCCAATACTTGAAAGTATTAAAGATTTTCAATCCGCAAAAATTGTTACACTAGATGGATCTATCATAGGAAATGAATCAATGCTTGACATGGTACTGTAAACTTATTGCAAAGTATCGTATGGTTCCAATGGTTTTTTTGTGGTCTCATTGTGTTTTAACCATTCAAGTGTCTTTGCAAATGAATCTGCAAGCTCAGTTGTTGTAAGCACTGGTACACCAAGCTCTACTGCCTTTCTTCTAATCAGGTATTCATCATAAAGCATGCCAACATACTTTTCCAAAGTAGATGTACTTGGCACATTTACAATGAAATTTATTTTACGTTCATAAAGTAGATCAGCAATGTTTGGTTTTCTTTCTGGTTCACTAATTTTATAAACAATTTCATTTGGTACTCTTTTTTCTGTTAAAAATTCTGCCGTATGCTCTGTAGCATATATTTTGTAACCTAGATTTTTTAACGACATTGCAGTTCGCAAAAGTTTTTCCTTGTTTTCAAAACCTCCCGCAGTGATAAGTACCGAGCCTTCCTTTGGCAATGAATATCCTACTGATATCAGCCCCTTTGCGAGTGCATCGTAAAAGCTATCTCCAAAGCAAGCAGCCTCTCCAGTTGATTGCATCTCAACACCTAATATGATATCAGCCCCTTCTAATTGCATAAACGAAAACTGTGGTACTTTAATTCCATAAGAATGAGTTTTTCTCCATTTGTCTTTTGGTACTGCAGGTAACGATTTCCCAAGTACGGCACGTGCTGCAAGACTGATAAGATTCATTTTTACAAATTTGGATACAAACGGCATGGAACGTGATGCACGTATGTTTAATTCAATTACATACACTTGATTTGAATGGATAAGAAATTGTAAATTAAATGGGCCTTTTATGTTAAAGGCAATAGCTATCTTGTTTGTATAATCAGTGATGGTATCAATGATTTTGTTGCTTAAACTCCATGGAGGAATGCACATCATAGAATCTCCAGAGTGAACACCAGCACCTTCAATGTGTTCCACAATTGCACCTATTACTACGTTTTTTCCATCAGACACACCATCTACTTCAGCTTCAAGTGAGTTTAGCATAAATTTTGTAATCACAACAGGATAGTCAGGAGTAACGTTTGCTGCTTCTTCCAAATATTTTTTTAACTGTTCATGGGACCAGACAACTTTCATTGCAGCCCCACTAAGGACATAAGATGGTCTAACGAGTACGGGGTATCCCACATTAATTGCAAATTTTTTGGCATCAGCTAGACTTGTAAATGCTTTCCATGGAGGTTGTAAAATATGAAGTTCATCTAAGACTTTACTGAAACTTGAACGATTCTCTGCTCTGTCAATGTCTTCAAATGACGTGCCTATTATCTTGATTCCATTTTTTGCAAGCTTTGGAGTAAGGTTGTTTGCAGTTTGTCCCCCTACGGCAGTAACTATGCCAGTTAATTTTTCAAAATCTGCAATATCTAATACCCTCTCAAGTGTTAATTCCTCAAAATACAGCCTGTCACAAATATCGTAATCTGTAGATACTGTTTCTGGGTTGCAATTAATTACAGAGACTTCTTTTACTCCATTTTCTTTGAGACCCCAAACCATGTTTACAGTGCCCCAATCAAACTCTACACTACTTCCTATACGATATGGGCCTGCTCCCAAGACCGCAATCTTTTCTTGGTTTGAATCTACTTCAAAATCGTTTGTTGTACCACCATATGTCAAATACAGATAATTTGTTTTTGCTGGCCATTCAGCTGCAAGTGTGTCTATTTGTTTAACTACAGGTATGATTCCTGCCTCTTTTCGCATTTTACGAATATCAAGATCATCTTTTCCAACTAGTCGTCCAATTTGTTTATCTGAAAAACCTAGTTTCTTTGCTTCATGTAAAAGATTTCGTTCAAGTTTTGATTCTTTTAGTTTCTTTTCTGTTTCAATTATGTTGTGTATTTTTTCAATAAACCACGGATCTATTGCCGAAAGTTTGTAGATTCGTTCAACTGAAATTCCTTGTCGTAACGCTGCCGCAACATGATATAAGATATAGTCATCTGGATTTTGTAATTTGTTTTCAAGCTCTTCAATTTCATAGTTTGTATCTGGAGTACGGTTTGCAACAAGGCCATCATTTCCAATTTCAAGCATCCTAATTGATTTTTGTAGTGATTCTTCAAAGCACCTACCAATTGCCATCACTTCGCCTACAGATTTCATCGTAGGCCCAAGATGTCGATTTGCAAGTTCAAATTTGCTAAAATCCCAACGTGGATGCTTACATACAATATAGTCAAGTGATGGTTCAAAACACGCAGTTGTCGTTTTTGTTATGCTGTTAACTAGCTCTGGAAGTGAGTAACCCATTACAATTTTTGCTGCCATGTATGCAATTGGATAACCTGTTGCTTTGCTTGCAAGTGCAGAAGAACGTGATAGCCTAGGGTTAATCTCAATTGCCACATATTTATCGGATTTTGGATCTAATGCAAACTGTATGTTACATTCACCAACTATCCCTACATGTTTTGCAGCACGCAGTGCAGCAGACCTTAGTATCTGGTATTCAGAGTTATCAAGGGTCTGGGATGGTGCAACTACAATGTTATCTCCAGTGTGTACTCTCATAGAAAGCACGTTTTCCATGTTGCATACGATGATATTATTTCCGGCATAGTCAGCCATTACTTCGTATTCAATTTGTTTCCAGGAACCAACATATTCTTCAATTAATACCTGACCTACTAGACTTGCATTAAGACCACGACTTACAATTTCATGTAGTTCAATTTCGTTGTGTGCTACTCCGCCACCTTTTCCCCCAAGCGTATATGCAACTCGTATGATTACTGGATAGCCCAGATCCTCTGCTACCTTTTTTGCCTCTTCAAAGTTGTAAACAGTTTTACTCTTCAGTACAGGAATTCCGCATTGTATCATAGAGTCTTTGAAAAGTTGTCGGTCTTCTGTTGCTTGAATTCCTTTAATTTGAGTTCCAAGAACTTTGACTCCATGTTTTTTTAATATGCCAAATTCCTCTAATTTTACTCCACAGTTTAGTGCAGTCTGACCACCAAATCCTAGCATCAGACCATCTGGTCGTTCTGATTCTATGATTGATTCTACATATTCTGGATTTACAGGAATTGAATATACCTTGTCAGCAAATCTGGTATCAGTTTGTATTGTTGCAATGTTTGGATTGACAAGTACGCTTTTGATCCCATCTTCCCTTATGGCCTTGAGGCATTGGCTACCGGAGTAGTCGAATTGACGGTCACTTTAGTGACTTTCGCCTGCTTCTCCGATTTTAATTGCCCCACTGCCCAAAACTAGAATTTTTTTTAGCGACTCATCTTTTGGCATTTTCCTCCCCCATTAGGCGTTTTAGCTCTTCAAATACAAACATGCAATCAAAAGGTCCAGGTGATGCTTCTGGATGAAACTGTACTGCGATACATTTTTTTTCTTTATGTTTAATTCCTTCTACAGTTTTATCATCAACATTAGTAAACCAGAGTTTAAAATTTGTTTTTCCAAGTGAGCCAGGGTCTATCCCATAACCATGATTTTGGCTAGTCACATAAACTTGGTCATTATCTAAATCAAGACAAGATTTGTTTTGTCCCCGATGTCCATATTTTAATTTGAAAGTGTCTGCACCACCGGCAATTCCCAGTATTTGTGCGCCAAGACATATACCCAAAGTTGGAATATTTTTATCAATTAGTGCTTTTGCAGTCTTCATTGTTTCAACACATTTCTGTGGGTCGCCAGGGCCATTAGATAAAATAACCCCTTTAGGATTGTAAGAAAGAATTTTTTCAATAGAGTAATTCCACGGTACCTTAATGACTTTGTAGCCAAGCTTTCTTACATTTCGTAATATCGCATTTTTTACTCCCGTATCAACTACTACAACAGTGTCATTTTCTTTTCCATAAATTTGCGGCTCTTTTGTTGACACAACATCCATAAACTCTTCAGAGTTGTAATTTTTTGCAGATGCCAGTTTTTTCTTTAGTTCGTTTTCGTCAATTTCATTTTCAGAAACAGCAAGTGCAGCCATCATGACTCCGCTTGTACGTAATTTTCGAGTCAATGCCCTTGTGTCAATTCCTGAAATTCCTGGAATTTTTTCATTATACAGCCATTCATCAAGTGTCATGGTAACACGCCAATGGCTAGCAGTAAGGGATAATTCATGAACAACTAGTCCTCGTACCTGTATTTTGTCAGATTCAAAGTATTTTTTGATTCCATCATCGTCTTTTATGGACGGGTCTGGCACGCCATAATTTCCGACTAGAGGATAGGTGAGTGCAAGAATTTGACCACTATACGAAGGGTCTGTGAGTGCTTCTGTGTAGCCAACCATTCCAGTATTGAATACTGCTTCACCAAAAGTCGTACCAGAATAACCAAAGCCCATTCCATCAAAAACAGTACCATCTTCCAAGATCAGTTTACCAAACTTGTTTACATGTTTGGCTTTTTTTGTTGGAACTTTTGAAACCCTCGTGATGTGAATTATGTTACAGATTTAAGTTTTGTGTTAAAGACTTCGGCTATAATGCTCGGAACTGTTCGCTCCACTTGTAGTATGCACGAATCATTTCCATACTTACACTTGGCTTTCTTCTTGTGATTATTTCCTTAAAGTCTGCCAGTGTAAGCTCACGTGGTTGCATCTTTGATTCTCCTACAACTGGTTCTGGAGAATAGTTGGCTTGGTGGAACAAGTCATTTACCACCATCAATTGTGCAGACTGACAAATGTCTTTGATATCACTTGCACTATAACCGTCTGCAAGCTTTGCAAGTTCAAGTGATTTTATTTTTTCTTCTTTCTTGAGTGGCGAAGTGTAAAGATCAAAGAGTTTTACTCTTGCTTCAAGGCTTGGAAGTGATACATAGACTCTTTTTGTAAATCTTCTAAGAAATGGCCAGTCAAGACTCCATGGTTTGTTTGTTGCTCCAATTACATACAATTTAAGGTCCTTTCCTTTACCGTTGATTCCGTCCATTTCTGTTAAGAATTGGTTTTTAACTCGAATTTCTCCACCAACTTCGCTGTTTCTTGTTCCCAACAACGAATCCACTTCGTCAATAAACAATATTACTGGTAAGCCCTCTTTTTCTGCATAACCACGAGCCATGATAAATAATTTTGCAACATTTTTTTCTGCTTCGCCAAGCCACTTGCTCATCATTGATGCGGCATCAACGTTTATGAAGTAACCATCAATCTCACTTGCAGTTGCGGCCGCAAGAATAGTCTTGCCACAACCAGGCGGACCATAAAGAAGAATACCCCTTGGCCAGCCCAATGGAAAAAGATCCGGTCTTTTAGCTGGATAAACAATAGATTCGCGAAGAGCGTTTTTTGCATCATCTAGTCCTACAACTTCTGCCCAGCTTACGTTAGGCTTTTC
>JBGPWD010000060.1:0-4932 GCA_041492015.1 Nitrosopumilaceae archaeon | reverse complement strand
TCTTAACGAGATTAAGGCAAGATCCACTTTTTCCTTTTCTTTTGTGAGTGTTCGTGACTCTACTTCTAGTTCATGCTTTTCATGATTAAGAGAGGACTGTTCTTGTGAAAGTGAGCGCATGCTAGATTTAAGTGAGTTTTCTTCGTTAGTTAGTAAAGTGAGCTGTGTGGTTTGATCTCTGAATTGCGCAGATACGGAGCTTAGTATACTTAGATGGGAGGATTTTTTTTCATTGGATACTGAAAGAGAGGTTGCTATTCGTGCCTGCTCTTCATCCGCATAGTTTTCTTGCGTCATTGAAATTCGTTCCTCTAAGGAATCAATATAGGAATCTAGCTTTGCGGCGTTTGTTTTCAGACTTTCTTCACCCCTTTTAAGCTGTGAAATTCTTGATGTGAGTTGTTCTTCTGATAATGAAATTGACTTTAGTTTTGCTTTAACGTCTGTGAAGCTTAGATCAACGTTAGCAAGTCCTGTATCAGAAGCGCTATATCTATTATCTAGACTTTTTGCTATTCTTTCGATGTTTTTAAGCTGAATTTTTTTATCTTGAATGAATTCTTTTAAGAGATCTAATGATTGAACTAGGTCATCAACTGAAGTACTGAGAAGAATTATTTTAGTAAGATTAGAAATTTTTGAATTTATATCAATTACAATAGCATTAGCATCTGCTTCAAAGAATTGGCCGTCAACAGTTACTGTTTTGAATCCTTTTTTGGATAAAATATATGCTGATTCTTTTGAATCCACTAAAATAATATTTCCAAAAATAAAATTCTTTAGAGCCACAAGTTTTTCCTCACATTTTATGAAATCAGATAATATGCCCATTATTCCTTGCTCTTGTGGTAAAGAAATTTTTGAATTTGGAATTGCATCAAGTGGGATGATACGAATTTTTGGAAGCTTCTTTTCTTGTGCAAATTCTGCTAGCCCAAGCAAAGTAGCAAAGTCATTTACAACAAGTGCCTTTAGCCAATCAGACCCAACAGCAAGTATGGGTCTTTCAAATTGTTTGTCCCATGAAAGCATTTCATAAACAAGACCTTGAATGCCGAGTCTTTTAGAATCTTCTTTGAGTTTTGCAATCGAGTAATCTTCATGCATGACTTCTTTAACAACTCGAATTTTTGCTTCATATTGAGCAGCTGCCTTGCTTGCCTTTTCAAGAATTAGTGTTGTATCATCAATGTCTTTTTCGATTTTTGTTTTCTTTTCAGACATGTTTGCTAGTCTTGATTTTAATTCTTTGATTGTTGCTTCATGTCCAGCTCGAATTATTTTTAATTTCTGCTCAAGATTTAGCAGTTTTTCTTTTTCCTCTAAAAGTGATTTTATTTTTACAGAATTCTGTTCAATTTTATTTGCAACACCATTTCTTTCTTGTTCAACTTTAGAATGTGAGAGTTTTGCATCGTTAAGAGAATTTGTAAGATTTTTTATTTTTTCATCTACTTTAAGTCTGTTTGTTGCTGCTTGTGATTGCTGTTTTAATACCTGATTAATTTCAGAATCAATAGAAGAAAGATCAGTGTTTGCAGTTTTTTTGGTTTCGTTAATAGAGTTTATTGATTCTTTTAGCTGTTGAATCTGTACTTCAAGTTGAGATCTTTTTTCATGTAAATTATTTAATTCTAATTCGATCTCAGGCAGTCGTGAATCTATTTGACCTAGTCGTCTCGTATTGGTTACGATCTTACTGTTTGCTGATTCAAACTGATGCATGGCACTACTAAGTTCAGAATCTATCGCGGCTTTTGCGACATTATATGCATTTACCTCTTCTAGGAATTTTAGTTTTTCTTCTTCAAGTCTTTTAATTTCATCTTTTAGCTGTGTGCGCTGTTCTTCAAGTTTCTTTGTTTCTGAAAGAATCACATTCAAGTTTCTCTCCTTTGAGATTTTTTGGGATTCAATATCTTTTAATTTATTTGAGGCCAGGATGGCATGCAGTCTTTTAAGTTCTCGTTCTAAAAGATCATATCTTAGTTGATAGTTTCTTTCTTCTTCAAGCTCATCTATACGTTTTTTTATCTCATCCATTCTAGCAAGTGCAATTTCAAGTCGTCTGTCTGCCTCATCCAGTTGTTTTAATGCTTCTGTCTTTTTTTCATCAAAATATGCCAATCCAATAATATCTTCAATTATCTTTCGTCGCTCTTCGGCATTAAATTCTGAAATTCTAGTAATCGTACCCTGCTGTACTACGTTCAATTTGTGAATTCCAGCGTTTGCAACTTCTAATATGTCAAGAACATGGTTTCTTTGCATCTTTTTTTGATTTAGATAGTAGATGTTTTCTCCAGATTCATCCATTTCTCTTGTGATAGTTACTGTGTTAGAATCAATAGGAATCTTCCTGTCAGTATTGTCAAAGTGACAACTTACACGAGCTATTTTTGTACCATGATGACTCCCGTCAACATCATGAAGTAGTGAACGTAATTTGTCAACTCTCAGTATCTTTGGCGCATTCTCACCAAGTGTAAAAGATATAGCGTCAAGGATGTTGCTCTTTCCAGAGCCATTTGCTCCTGTAATAGCCACAAGGCCAGGTTCGAGATTAACAATGGTATTTTTATAACCAAATGATTTGAAGCCAAAGATCTCTACCTTACGAATATGAACCAATGTACTCGAATGCTCTAAAAGACGAAATAACAGAATATTGACAAGTTTCCTTGACTAGGCTAACAACAATTACAATGTGGATTTAAATGAAAAAGATGCCAGTTATCCCAAAACGAGCAGAATTAAGGGCAAGCTACAAGACAAGTAGAATTTAATTTATCAAAATACACGACCATGAGAAGAAAACGGTTTACAGACTTTAGAAAATTTTCTAGTTACCTGTCTCTTTTTCCTTCTATAAATTCTCTAAATACCGTTTTTGCCTCTGTATATGGCATCTGTATTGGAGGGTGTTTAAAACAATATGATGAGATGCTAGTCATTGGACCTGCAAGTTTTCTATCAAGAGCAACTTTTAGGCCCCTAATTGCGTCAATCATAATACCTGCACTGTTATATGCATCAATTACTTTTAGTTTTAAATCAAGTTTGATTGGAATTTTTCCAAAATATTTTCCTTCAATGTTTATGTAACAAATTTTTTCATTATCAATAAATTCTACAAAGTCACTAGGACCTATTCTCATCGGAATGTCATAATCAGCCATTGCTTTTACGGCACTTGTTTTGCTTATTCTCTTATCTTCAAGTCTTTCTTCATCTAGCATGTTGTAAAAATCCATATCGCCTCCAATGTTAAGCTGATATGTACCATCAATAAGCACTCCTCTATCTACGAAAAGCTTTACCAGAGTCTTGTGAACTACGGTAGCTCCAAGTTGACTCATTACATCATCTCCTGCTACTGGGAGTTTTTTTTCTGCAAAGGCTTGTTGCCATTTTGGTTCAGATGCAATAAAAACTGGCATTGCGTTTAGAAAACCAATTCCTGCTTCAAGAGATTGAGTGGCATAATATCTCACCGCATTGGTACTTCCAACAGGCAAATAGTTGACAAGCATTTCTGCTCCAGTATCGCGCAGGACTTTTTTGACATCAACGTCTGGCTCTTTTGAGACTGTAACAATCTGGCTTAGGTGTCGGCCAATTCCATCCATTGTAGGACCTTTCTGTACTTGAATACCCATGCGAGGAACATCGGCTACAGTAATGGTGTTGTTTGGCTTTGCATAGATTGCCTCTGAAACATCTCTTCCAACCTTAGTATCACCAACATCAAATGCAGCAACAACCTCGATGTCACCAGGTTCATAACCTGCAATATTGTAGGCTGTTAGTCCTATGGTATCCTGAGGGTTTTTAGAATAATAATGAGCGCCTTGTATAAGTGCAGAGGCACAATTTCCAATGCCTGCAATTGCTATTCGAATCTTTTTTCCCAAATTATATCGATAATTACGCAAATTATCCTATCATATTAATTACTTGTGTTTATCTCTCAACAATCTGAGTGCAGAAGATTTTATAACCCGATTTTGATCCGACGTTTGTGATAAAACCTGGCAGGCCAGTAAAAGACATTTCAATAAAAAAAGACTCCAGCATTCTAAATATTTTTGATGAAATGTCAAAGTCTGGTGGATTTGAATCAAGAAATTTAGTTGAAGGCTTGGATATTCTTTCTTCTATGATTCAGGACAAAGAATGTCTAAAATTTCTATCATTTGTTGGAGCCATAACATCCACTGGTCTTCGTGGGATAATCACAGATATGATAAAAAATAAAATGTTTGACGTGGTAATTACAACATGTGGCGCTTTAGATCATGATATTGCAAGGTACTTTTCTAAATATCTAGAAGGTTCGTTTACACTAGATGATAATGAACTTGCAGACCAACATATTCACAGACTAGGAAATGTACTTGTCCCTATGGAAAGTTATGGACCGCTAATTGAAGATAAGATGCAGGGATTTTTAGAAAAAGCCTACAAAGAAGGCAAGAAAGAAATGTCTACAGCTGATATCACAAGAATGATAGGAGAAAACCTTGGCGATGGCTCCTTTCTTTATTGGGCTTACAAAAACAGCATACCAGTAGTGGTTCCTGGGATAATGGACGGGGCAGTAGGCAGTCAAATTTGGCTTTTTACACAGAAACACCATGATTTTAAGCTAAACGTGTCTGTAGACGGCGATCTTTTATCGGGATTGATATTCAAGGCAAAAAAATCTGGCGCCCTCATGATTGGTGGAGGCATATCAAAACACCATACCTTATGGTGGAATCAATATAGAAATGGTCTAGATTATGCAGTTTATATCACAACTGCCCAAGAGTTTGATGGAAGTCTAAGTGGTGCACTGATAAGAGAAGCAATCTCATGGGGCAAAGTCACACAAAAAGCAAAACAGACTACAATTCATGCAGAGGCAACAACCATTTTGCCATTTCT